>NZ_JBSGCB010000019.1:0-182758 GCF_053601595.1 Nocardia sp. NPDC004711
TACCGGTCGCCGGATCGAGGCTCTCCCGCACCGAGATGGCGAAGATGATCAGCAGCATGGCCCCGCCGAGCAGCGGGAACAGCAGCTTGAACAGGCGCGGCCGCGAGGCCGCGCACGAACTTCTCCGGCACCGGATCGCCGCGCAGGAAATCCATCAGCAGTGCGCCCCGGGAGCGGGCATCGGGGCGGAAGTCGCCGGGCCGGCGCACATTGGTGACCGTTGCGAAGCGGTGCCGATCGGACAGCAGACCCAGCCAGGTGCCCGGCACCGGGCCCGCCGCACCCAGATCCCGGCCCGCCAGCAGCCCGGGCACCTCGTCCCAGGGCCGTAGCGATTCCGTTGGGCGGGTGAAGAATTCGTCCCGATTGGCGGCCACGATCAACCGGTACTCCGGATGCGCCCGCCAGCCGACCAACACCAAACACATAACCCCAGCATGCCCGACCGGGGCTCGCCGCGACCATGCCCGATCGCTCCCCGCCCGCTGCCGCCCGCCGCCCCTGCGCTGCCACCCGGGGGGCACACCCCGGGTACCCCGGAATGTGAAAAGGCCGGTAGCGGTTGGGCTACCGGCCTTTTCGAGGGTGCTGTGATCAGAGGGTGCGCACGCGCAGGCCCGGGTTGTCGGAGAGCACGGTGCTCACCGGCTGCGCGAACAGCTGCGGGGTGTTGCCGGTGATGAGACCGATCAGGTTCGGGATCTCGCAGACCGGGTAGTCGGCGACCGAGGAGGCGCTGGAGATGCCCAGGGCCAGGGTGCCGGTCACCAGCGGGCCGCCCGAATCACCGGGCAGGGCGCAGATATTGGCGGAGAACGACTGGGTGAGCATGCGGTCGCCGACCTGGACGGTCTGGTCGACGGCGTTCACCACGCCGCAGCTGAAGCCGGTGCGTGCACCCGACTTGCAGACCGGGGCGCCGACCACCGGCACGGCCACGCCGGTGATGTTGACCGGGGCCGCGCCCGGGACGTTCACCAGCGGGTTGGAGAAGGCGTCCCGGTACTGGTCGCTGATCCCGATGATCGAGTAGTCCTGGTTGCCCAGCACCGACTTCTGGAACACGCCGACCTGCGGGCCCAGGCTCTCGCCGCCGACCATCTGGTAGACGCCCGGCGAGTTGGCACCGGGGGTGGCCGAGATGTTGGGGTTGCAGTGGCCGGCGGTGATGTTCACGACATTGCCGTTGCCGTCGGTGCCGTTGAAGCCGAGCGAGCAGCGCAGCGACATGCGACCGGCCACCGAGGCGTAGGCCTGGCCGGCGGCCATGGTCTGCGGGCCGGCACCGGCGATGTCGGAGGCCTTCGGGACGTCCTGGCCCTCGCCGCCGACCGGCGGGGCGGTCATGACGATGACACGGGCCGGGTCCACGAAGCCGGGCAGCGGCAGGTCGGGCTTGTCCACCCGCACCGCGATGCTGTTGTTCAGGGTGTCGATGGCCACGCCCCGGATGGCCTTGGACACGGACTCCGGCTGGTCCTTGAGCCACTGCTGGAAGGCGTTCTTCTCACCGCGCAGCGTGGTCTCGCTCTTGGCGACGTCCTTGGCGGTGAAGCCGGCGTCCGCCACGGCCTTGCGGGCCTGGTCCAGGGTGTCGCCGGGGGCCAGCGCCACGATGGCCTTGCCGGTCTCGTCCAGCCAGGCGCCACCGAAGACGCCCGGGAACTGCCGCTGGGCGGTGGTGGCGAAGGTGGCCACCTTCTGCGCGGTGTCGGCGCGCTGCAGGTAGTCCTGCGGGGAGATCTTCAGGTCGCGGGTGATGGCGGTGACCAGCTCGGCCGGCAGATCCTGCGTCGCGGGGGTCGCGGGCTCCGCGTGCGCACTCGCCGCCAGGGGTCCGGCGACGAGCACAGTGGTGGCCGCGATCGCCGCAGTACGGACAAGGGACCGTGGGCGGCGGCCCACGGCAGGCATGGAGAAGCGCATACGTGGCAGGAGCATGGCCCCGACTATATGGTGTCGGGCCGGTTATGCCTACTTATTGTGAGATGACGTTTCGGTATTCGGCGGGCAAACAGCGGGCGTGCCTCGAGCACGCGCAATGAGAGAGGCGTCCGATTTTCGCGGCCCGCCGGAACGGGCCGCGAATCATCACGCGTTGGAACGCGTCCGGACCTGAATTCCGCTGCCGACGCCGCCGTCGGAATTGGCGTCGATTTCGGTGAGGATCGCGCGCACCGGAATGCCCAGCGACGCGGTACCACCGTACTGCGCCAGCGCGGTATTGGCCTCGTTGCAGTTCGGTGCGTCGGCCGCATTCGAGCCGCTGGTGATGCCCAGCGCCAGCGTGCCGGTCACGATCGCGCCGCCGCTGTCACCACCGAGGGTGCAGGCGCTGGAGGCGAAGCCGCGCACCGTCTTGGACTGGCCCTCGGCGGTGAACAACTGGGTCTCGACCCGGTCGGCCACCACGAAACCACAAGTGAAGGTGGAGGATTGACCGGACTTGCAGACCGGCGCGCCGGTGATCGGGTCGGCCACCCCAGTGATGGTCAGGGTGGTGCCGTTGGCGCCGCGCACCGACGGCTGATCCATCCCGGCCCGCACCGCGTCGTCGTTCAGCTTGATGACCGAATAGTCGAGTGCGCTGCGGCCGCCCAGATTCGAGGAGACGAAGCTGCCGGCCTTCGGGCTCGACACCAGGTTTTTCACATTCGGAATGTAGACATCGGCGCTGGTGCCCTTGTCCACATTCGGATTGCAGTGTCCGGCACTGATGTTCAGGGCATTTCCGGCGGAATCCACACTGTTGAAGCCGAACGAGCACACATCGACGCTGCGCAGCGATGAATCACTGAGCGCGGTCGGCGCGGTGATGTAGGTGTCACCGCCCATGGGGCGCCGTTCGACCGGCCCGCCGGAATCCGGGGACAGCATCACCTTGATATTCGCGATCAGCGTGGGCAGATTCAGCAAATGCCCGGCCGGGGTGTTCGCCACGCTGAGTACCAGCTGGCTGTTGAGGAAGTCGATGGCGACCGAGTTGATGGCATTGGACAGATCGCGCGGCAGGCTGGTGATCCACATGTTCAGCTGATCGGCCGAACTCTCGAGGTTGTCGGCGCTGATCGGGGCCAGCCGGGTCTGGTAGCCGTCGGCGGCGGCGATCTTGGCGGCATCGAGCGAGGTGACGGCCATGACCGGCTTGCCGTCGGTGCCCAGCCACGCGCCCGCGAAGTCGTCGGGACGCTGACTGCGGAAAGTCGTTGCGTAGTCCCGCAATTGCTGGGCCTGGTTGGCCCGGTCCAGATATTCGGCGGGCGTCATCTTCAGATCGCGCTGGATGGCGGTGACCAGCTCGGCCGGAAGTTTGTCGGCGGCAAGCTGATCCGGGGACGCCGGGTCGGCGGTGGCGGTGCTGAGCAAGGGACCGATGAGGACGGTCGAGGCGAACGCGACGGTGGCTGCTCGAACCGTGGCGCGACGCGCCATGAACTTGCGCATGGAGTCCCTTCGTAAGTGCACCAGCAGACCGATGTCCCGGGCCCGGATCCGGTTACCTTCCGGAAGGTCGGTCAGCGCACCACTTTAGGGCATCAACCACCGAAGGTCTCTACGAAATCAACGCGGATTCTGTCCCCATGGATCCTGCAGCACCGGCGCTTGCGGCAGCTCGAAGGTCGGCACCGACGGATACTGGTAGATCGGCGGATACGGGCGTGTCGTCGTGGGCGGCGTGGTGTGCGGGGTGGGGTTCGGTGTGGTGGCCGGCGGGTCCGGCGTGGTCGTCGGCGGTGGCGGTGTGGTCGCGGGGTCCGAGGTGACCGGGACGTCCGCGGCATCGGCGGGCGGCGCGGCCGCGGTCGGATTGTCCGAACCGGTCGGCGGTAGCAGCGGCGGCGCCACCCCCGCGGTGGCCACCGGCTCCGAACGCACCTCGCCGCGCGGCGGGCCCGGGGTGGAGTCGTCGGTGCGCAACACGGCCGCCACCCCGACGCCACCGAGCAGCAAACCGATCAGGGCGGCCGCCGCGGCGATGATGTACGGGCCGCGGTTGGCGCGCGGTGCGTGGGTGACCGCGACCGCCGCGGTCGCCCGGGTGACGGCCGGCTCGGCGGTGGTGACGGCCGGGACCGCGGCCGAATACGCCTGGGCCAGTTCGGAGGACTTGAGTGCGGGTAGTACGTCGGTGACGTCGGCGGCGTTCACGGTGGCCGCGGTGGCATCGGGTGGCGTGAGGCCGGCCGGGGTGGACAGCACCGCCGCCAGCGCCGCGCGGGCCGCGTTGTAGGCCAGGGTCTTCCCGGTCTCCGCGTCCGCCTGGGGTAGATCCCGCTCGCTGACCAGCACCACCGACTTCAGGCCCAGATAGTCCAGCGCCTCGCGCAGGGATCGCACGTGGGCGTCGGGCCAGCCGGTCGGGTGGGCCAGATAGAACTCGGCGGGACCGTTGAGATGTTCGGCGGCCTGACTGATCAGACAGAAGACCGCCGTGGCCATCAGGTCCTCGGCCCGGTACGCCTCACCGTCGTCCACCGCGAGCCCGGCCGGATCCCCGACCGCGCCCACGAAGCCCCGGATGGAATGGCTGTAGCCCTCCGGTGCGTCGCCGCCGAGCACGGCGTCGCCGTCCTCGGACATGTGCAGCACGGACTCGCGCACGGTGTAGTGCACCGGGAGTGTGGCGTCATCGCCTGTCACCACGGCAACGACGGATTCGTCGTCCGCGATCCGCAGGCCCACCCCAGTGGCCATCCTCTTCTACCTCGCTCGATGCGTCCGGGTGCTCTCCGCGCCGAGGTCAGACGAGGAGTGAACCGTGACCCATGGCGCGAAGCATTGACAATAGCTCCGAACGCGAGCCGGCACCGATTCGACGTCTCATCCGAGCCACGTGATGTTCCACCGTTTTGGCCGAAATATAGAGCCGGGCCCCGATCTCCCGGTACGTCAACCCCAGCAGGACCAGTTCGGCCACCTCACGCTCGCGTTCGCTCAGCACGGTATCGGTGATCGGTTCCGGGCGCGGCTGCGGGGCCGCGGGCTCGGGCGCGCGCACCGGGGACTCCGGCGGCCGGGATTGCGCGCGCACCGTGCGCGCCAGCTTGAGCAGCGCGGTCGCGGTGGCGGAATCACCCGCCGCCAGCGCGGCCTCACTGGCCAGCCGGGCCGCGTCCCAGCGCAGGCCGAGCCCGGCCAGCCGGGCCACCGCGCCCTCCACCTGCTCGCGCACCACCTGACCGCGCAGCACCAGCACCCAGGTGCGGCCCGCGTCCGCCAGCACCGCGGCCTGCGGATCGCCCGCCGCCGCGGAGGTCTTGAGCCGATGGGCGTGCGGCAGTAGGGCTTCGGGGCTCTCCTGGGCGATGGCGGCCTGAATCGCGTACCAGTGGAAGGCATTCGACCAGGCGGGCGGTTCACCGAGCCGGCGCAGCAGTTCGTCGGCGCCGGTCACCAGGGCGGTCATCCGGGCCTCGTCACGCAGGCGGATGCCGGCCAGCCACAGCTCGCCGATGGGCAGCAGCGCCAGCAGATCCGCGCCGACCTCGTCGAACAGCGGGAAGGCCTGCTGCCAGGCCATGGCCAGCGCCGCGTGATCGCCGCTGCGCCGGGCCAGGCCGACGATCACGCCGTGCGCGAGCAGCCGATCGCGCGGATCCAGTTCCGTCAGCCGGACTTCCGACATCAGGGTGGCCGCCGAATGTTCGTCGCCGCCCAGCATGGCGACCCACGCGCCCAGCACCAGGCTCTGCGGATCGCGGCTGGGGCCGCGCTCCTGGGTGCCCTGCCGCAGGGCGTCCGCCGCCCGCCGCGGATCGCCCATGCTCAGGCACAGCAGCACCGCGATCGACACCGCCGAGCACGGCAGGAAGCGATCGCCGCCGTCATCGGTGGGGGCCGGACCGGAATGCGCGGCGTGGATGAGCGCGGACGCCGCTGTGACGGCCGCGCCGCGCCGCGCCCGCGCGGGGCTGGTGAAGCGCTGTACGGCAAGGGTTGTCGGCGCGATGGCCCGCATCTCGGCGGTGAAACCGGTCGGGGCCGAGCCGGCTCCGAAGGTATTCGCAGCACTCGCAGCGGGTCTCGCCCGTGCGGAGTCGTCGGGGTGCGGCCGGTCGCCGATGGGCCGGGCCGCGGGGCTCGCGGCCCGGGCCGGTACGCCGGTTCCGGCGGTCGGCGCGGCAAAAGTGCTGTGCGGCACCGGGAATGGGGAGCCGGTGTGACCGTTTCCGCGATCGGTGCGCCCCGCCGCGCTGAAATCGCCAGGGGCACTGGCCGATCCGATCGTGTCGAACAGGGCATTGGCGATCGAGGCCGCGCGCGCGGTGGCCTCGGTCGGCGGCCACTGGGCGGCATTGACCGACAGCGCCTGTGCGCCCTGGGCGTCACCGGACAGCGACAGCACCGTGGCGGCGACCGCCCAGTCCGGGCCGACCCGGGTCGGCCCGAGCCAGGTGTAGAGCTGGGCGGCCCGGCCGGCCAGGCCGCGCCGGGTCCACACACCGGCGCAGATGCGCACGGCAGCAGCCAGATCCGCGAGCGGGATCGCCGGATTGGCCAGCGTGGGTTCGGCCAGGCGCAGGGCGGTGTCGCCGTCCCCGGCCCGGGCGGCGGCGTCGGCCCAGCGCACGGCCAGGGCCTCCGGATCCGCGCCGGCGGCGGCCGCGGCCGCGTAGTGGCGGACCGCCTCGTCACCGGCGCGTTCGGCTGCGGCACAAAGGAATTCGGCCAGCCGCTCGTCACGGACGCCCGATTCGGCGAGCAGCAGTGCGGTGTGGTCGCGCAGCAGTCCGGCGTCCAGGCGCGCGTGCAGCAGGCGGCGGGCGACGGTCAGGAAGCGACGGTCGCCGACCAGGGTGCGCAGCGGCGGGACGGCCGGGGCCAGCAGTAGATCGGCGTCGGTGACCAGGGCGCTGCCCCGGGCCCGGTCCACCAGATCCTGGGCGGCCGGCGGGGCGACGTCGAGCACTTCGGTGAGCTCGCCGGTATCCAGGCCCGCGCCGATGGCGGCCACCACCAGGGTGTCCAGCAGGTCCGGATCGGCGTCGTCGAGACGCGCTCGCGCCCAGGCCGTCACCGCCTGGTCCGCCGCGGTCACGCCCGCGTCCAGGCGGGTGGCGCAGGCGGCGGTCAGCGCGGCCACCACACCGCCGTGGATGCCGCCGGTCTGGCGGTGGATGTGCTGGGCCAGCCCGCGCGGCACCATCATGCCCAGTTCGCGGGCGAACGGTGCGATCTCGGTGGCGCCCAGGGCACGCAGATCGACCACCCGGCCGCGGCGGGCCACCAGATCGGTCAGGCCCCGCAGCCGGGGGTCGTGCGGGCGCGGGCGCAGCGCGATCACCACCGGGTACTCCCCGGATTCGGCTGCGGCGCACAGCAGGTCGAATTCGGCCGGGTTCAGCGCGTGGGCGTCGTCGACGATGAGGGCGCTGCGGGCGCGGCTGTTGTCGTCGGCGCGGCCCGGGGCCGATGCGCGCAATGCGTGCGCCGGATTGTCGGTGTGCGGGACGCCCCGGGCGCGCAACCGCGCTCGGAGGGCGCCCAGCAGCGTGGACTTTCCGGTGCCGGAACGGCCCCGGACGAGGTAGAGCACCGAGGCGGAATCGTCGGAATCGAGGTCCCGGAAAATCTCACGGGCGCACGGGATGGAATCCAGTGCGACGGGGGTCATGCCTGTCACGAGGAACCAACTCTCAGCGGCCGGTGTGCGGAACGACCGGTGGAACGGCGTTGCCGAGCTGATCAACTGCATTGTTCAGTGCGCCCGTGGGGAGCGTCACGCTGGGGACCGTCGGCGGCTGGATCTGCGGCACCGTCGGCATCTGGACCGGTTGTTGCTGCTGTTGCGGCGGCTGGGGGCTCGCCGGATTCTGTTGCGGCGCCGGGGTATCGGCCTGCGCGGCGGGGGTGGTCGGGTCGGCGGCGGCCGGTGCGGGGGCCGCGGCGCCGCTGGTGGCCGGGCTGCCGGGTTTGGCCGCGCCCGGCTGCGACGCGGGCTTGGTCGCGGAAACCGGGTTCCCGGCCGCCGGAGCCGGGGCGCCGGAGGCGGTCGCCCCGCCGGTCGGCGCCGGGGAATCGAGCGCCACGGCGGAGGTCGAGGGGGACTGTGTGCCGGCGGGATTCGCGGGCGTGGACTGTCCGCCGGTGCCCATGGCCAGGGTGCCGGTGGCGATGGCGGCCACCGCGACCGCGGCCGCGCCGATCACCGCGAGGCGCTTCCAGTGCCGGAAGCCGCTGCCGGGTTCCTCGACCGGGAGGTCGGGCAGCAGCGGAATCCGTTGGGCCGCAGACAATTCCGCCATCAGCGCGGTATCGTCCGCCGCCGTTCGGCCGGAATCGCCACCGGGGCCCGGTGGTTCGAGGTCCGCGGGCCCGGCCGGGGAGCCGGCCCAGGGCCGCTGAGGGAGCCCGGCCGCGGGGCGGCCGGGGGTGAGGGCCGGGCCGCCGCCGGCCTCGGCGAGGCCCACGCCGCCGACCGCGATCGCCGGATGCGCCTCGGTGTCGGTGGTGTCGGCGAGCAGGTCGGCGGCCAGCAGAGCGGCGCCGTGCGCGCTGAGGTGGGCCGGGTCGGCGGCGGCCGCGACCGGGATGCCGAATTCGGTGGACAGCAGTTCGGTTACCAGCGGGATGCTCGCGCCGCCGCCGATGACCAGGAAGCCGTCCAGATCGGCCGCGGTGAGTCCGGCCCGGCGCAGGGCCTCACGGACCAGATCGGTCGAACCGAGGAGCGGACCCCGCAGCAGTTCCTCGATATCGTCGCGAACCAGTCGTACGTCCACTTCGGCCATGCCGGGCAAACGCACGAGCACCATGGTGGCGGTATTTGTGGACAGAGTTTCTTTCGCAATTTTGCAGCGAACGCGGAGTGCCGCTAATTCTTGTTCCACCAAAGGGTCGAAAGGATCGAAATCCTTTTCGCCGAGTGCATGGGCGAGCACGAAACGCATTGTCAGCAGATCGAATTCCGACCCGGCCGCCTCGGTGGTCCGTACCGGTTCGCCCAGCAGGCCCGACATGGCCCCCGTGCGCGCCACCGAAACCGTCAGGCCGGTGGCCCCCAGGTCGTACACCACCATCGCGCCGTCGTGGCTGGACTCGTGCACCTCCTGCAGCCAGCGCATGGCCGCCGCCGGCTCCGGGACCAGGGCCACCGCATCCAGGCCGGCCGCGTCCAGGGCGGTCCGCTGCACCTCCACGGTGTGCT
This sequence comes from Nocardia sp. NPDC004711, assembly GCF_053601595.1. NCBI lineage: Bacteria > Bacillati > Actinomycetota > Actinomycetes > Mycobacteriales > Nocardiaceae > Nocardia > Nocardia sp. NPDC004711. The sequence continues at coordinate 9,149 of NZ_JBSGCB010000019.1, forward strand.
GCGACCACCAGACCGGGTAGCAGGCGACCGAGGCCGCGGCCGGGCCCGTGCCGTCCACCGCGCGGCCGATGGCCGCCGCCACCAGGTCGGCGGCGCGGACCGCGGATCCGTCCCGGGTTCTGATGTCCACGGGATCCCCGACCCGGGCCAGAAAACCGTCCGGAACCTCCGGCTCGGCGGCCAGCACGCTGGGCCGCGTATGTACTGTGTGTTGTCCCCCCGAAGTCGTCACGGCAACCGTATTCGACGACCCGACGGTGATGCCGAGCGCCAGCCCCTGACTCATTCGAGTTCCCCTGTCATTACCCAACGCGCGACCGGTGGATCGCGTGCCGAAAGCTCTTCGGTCCGATTTGTACGAAAAATCTCGGGTCAGGCCGGGTGGCCCACCCCGCCTGTCGGTAGCTGTGGGGATCCCGTTACCGATTCCCCCGCAGGTTTGGGGAAATTCCCCTAATGTTCGCCTGCCCCCGTAGGTGACCGCTGTGGAACTTGGGGGAGTTCACCCCGTTACGCGTAACGAGATGCCTTCCTAATGTGAAAGGAAATTCGAGCAGCGCGGGTCAGCGGGGCCCGCCCATCCAGGGAGACGATTCGCCATGAGCCCCAACGCAATTCTCGAGTTCATCCTCAATCTGCTGCGTGACCACGAGGCCGCGGTCAGCTATTGCAACAATCCGGGCGGGGCGCTGGCCGCCGCCGGGCTGGAGAATGTGACCCCCGAGGACATCGCCGCCGTGGCCCCCATGGTGGCCGAGTCCGCACTGGTTGCGGGAGGTTCGCAGCTGTCCGACATCATTGCCGCGGGCGGGACGACCGGCCTGGGCGCCGACACCGGGCTCGGCGGCTCCGCCGGGCTGGGCGGCGACACCGGGCTCGGGGCCAACGGCGGCGTGGGCGGCTCGGCCGCGATCGGCGACTCCGCGGGTGTGAATTTGGGCACCACCGCTGCCACCGCCACCCAGGTGTGCCTGACCGGCGATACCGGCACCGGCCTCGAGCTGGGTCTGTCCGATGGCATCGGCGCGGTCGTGGGTGCGGCCGCCGACCTCGGCGCGGGCCTGTCCGCCGGACTCGGCGGCGCGCTCGGCGTGGCCGGTGATGTCGCCACCGGTGTGGAGACCGACCTCGGTGGCGTGCTCGGCGCGCAGGCCGCCGCCGACCTGACCTCCGCCCTCACCGGCGGACTCACCGCCGGGGCCGGCCTCCAGACCGGCCTCCAGGGCGCCCTCGACACCGTCACCCAGGCCGGCGCGGACCTCACCACCGGCCTGACCGGTGCCCTCTCCACCGCCGGCGGCCTCGAAACCGGTCTCGGCGCGAACCTTGCCGCCGCCGTCAACGCCGCCACCGATGTGGGCGCGGGCCTTCAGACCGGCCTGACCGGCGCCCTCGACTCCGCTGCCGGTGTCGGCGCTGGCCTCACCGGCGCGCTGAACACCGCCACTGGAGTGGGCGCGGGCGTGCAGACGGGTCTCGATGGCGCGGTGAACGCGGCGGGTGGCCTCGGAACCGGTCTCGGCGCCGGGCTTTCCACCGGAATCGACAGCGCACTCGATGCGGGCCTGGGCGTACAGACCGGCCTCAATGGTGCGGCGAATGCGGGCGCACAGCTCGGAAGTGGTTTGGAGACCGGGCTTTCCGGGGCAGCCGACACCATGGTCGGGGTCGGCAGCCAGCTCGGCGGCGACCTGAACAGTGGCCTCTCGGGCGGTCTGAACACCGGTGCCCAGGTGGGCGCGGGTCTCGACGCCGGAATCAATACTCTGCTGGGCGCGGGTACCCAGGCGGGCGCAGGACTGCAGACCGGCATCGGTGGCGCCGCGAACGTCGGCGCGGGCCTGGGCACACAGGCCGGAGCCGGCCTGGAGACCGGACTCTCCGGTACGGCCGACACTCTGGCGGGTGCCGGGACGCAGCTGGGTGCGGGGCTCGATGGCGGCCTGCACACGGGTGGGGATCTGGGTGCACAGCTCGGAAGTGGCTTGGAGACGGGCATTTCCGGCGTGGGTAATGCGGCGACCGGGATCGGCGCGGGCGTGCAGGGTGGCCTCGGGACCGGGATCGACACCGCGGTCGGCGTGGGCAACCAGCTGGGTGCGGGGCTCAACACCGCGGTCGGTGCCGGGGCTCAGGTCGGGACCGGTTTGGAGACCGGGCTGGGCGGGGCCGCGAATGCTGGTGTGGGGCTCGGGACCCAGGTCGGGAGTGGCCTTGATGCCGGGGTGCACTCGGCCCTCGGCGCGGGGCCCCAGGTGGGCGCGGGGCTGGAGACGGGGCTCGGCGGGGCCGCGAATGTGGGGACCGGTCTGGATGCGGGGACGCAGCTGGGCGGGGGCGTGGATACCGGTCTGACCGGGGTGGGGAATTCGGTCGCCGGGGTCGGCGGCGGGTTGGATGCCGGGGTGGGGACCCAGGCCGGTGGGGGCGTACAGGTGGGGAGCGGGCTCGATGCCGGGGTGCACGGGGGGACCGCGGTGGATGCCGGGTTGCACGGTGCCGGTACGAATCCCTGGGCGGGCGTGGATGTTTCGCAGGCGTTCGGCGGCGGGGTGCATGCTCCGGGTGCGGACGCGTCGCTGTTCGGGGATGGTGGGGCGCACACCGGGGTGGATCTCGGAACGCACCCGGGCGGAGACGTCGTCGGCGACATCCTGCACTCGTAGGTCGAAGGGGCGCTCGCCGCGGTGAGCGACGACCTGTTGGAACACAAACGGCTGGAATAGGTTCGGTGAGCAGGCGGTGACAGGCATGGTGGCGGCGAATCCGCTGTTGACGATGGTGTCGGAGACCATCGCGGTGGCGAAGGCCGCGGAACGCGGGGATCTGGTCGCGCGGCTGGAGACGGTCGGGGGCAAGGTGCGCGATCCGCGGCGGCGGATCCTGGTGGCCGGTCTGGGGAATCAGGGCAAGAGCCGGTTCGTCAACGCGCTGATCAACATGGATGTCTGCCCGGTCGCCGACGATGCGACCACGGCGGTCACCACGGTGCTGTCCTACGGTGAGCAACCGCGGGCGACCGTGGTCGCGGCGGGCGCCGACGGCGGCGAGAACACCCGGGAGCCGGTGCCGTTCGAGGCGGTCCCCGCCCTCACCGCGCGCAGTCCGCAGGGCCGGGCCGTGCTGCGGCTCGAGCTGGAGGCCCCGAGCCGGCTGCTGGCCGACGGCATCGTGGTGGTGGATACGCCGGGACTGGGCGTGCACGGAACCACCGGCGCGGCAGGCGTCCTCGCGCAGGCCCCGGCCGCGGACGCGGTGCTGGTGCTCACCGACGCCTCCACCGAGCTCACCGAGACCGAGGTGGATTTCCTGCGGCAGGTGCGGGAGCTGTGCCCGGCGGTGGCGGTGCTGGTCACCAAGATCGACCTGTATCCGCATTGGCGGCAGGTGTTCGACGCGAACCGGAAGCACCTGCACGCCAATGGGATCGAGATGCCCATGCTGCCCGTGTCGGCGGTGCTGCGCGCGCACGCCATGCGTCTGCAGGACGAGGGCCTGGGTCGAGAGTCCGGGTTCGGGCTGGTGTTCCAGTTCCTGCGTGAGCAGGTGGTGGCCCGGGATCAGGCGGCGCTGCAGCGTGCGGTCGCCCTCGACATCTCCTCTGCCGCAGAGCATCTGGCGCTGGCGCTGGGCAGTGAGCTGGTCGCGCTGCGTGATCCCGAGCGGGGTGCGGCGGCCATCCGGGAGCTGCACGCCGCCAAGGCCGAGGCGGAGAAACTGCATCGCCACACCGCCGCCTGGCAGCAGACGCTGGGTGACGGCATCACCGATCTGGCGGGGGATATCGACCACGATCTGCGCAACCGCCTGCGCGATATCGCCCGCACCGCCGAGGACTGGATCGACCAGCACGATCCCGGCCGGCACTGGGACAGCATGGACGAATGGCTCACGGCCACCGTGGGTTCCGCGGTCGGCGACAACCTGGTGTGGACCGGCACCCGCGCGGTGAAGCTGGCCGAGCGGGTCGCCACCCACTTCGACGATCTCGGCGCGGTGGATCTGCCCGAGGTGCGCGACACCCTCGACGACGACTCCCGCGCCGAGTCCTGCACCCTCGCCGATCTGGAACCCGATCTGGGCCTGGGCCACAAGCTGCTCGTGGGTGTGCGCGGCTCCTACGGCGGCGTGGTGATGGCGGGCATGGTCGGCACCATGGCCGGGCTGGCCCTGATCAACCCGCTCTCGCTGGGTGCGGGAGTCCTGCTGGGCGGCAAGGCCTTCAGCGACGACAAGAAGGCCCGCCTGGCCAAGCGTCGCGCCGACGCCAAGATGGCGGTGCGCCGCTACCTGGACGACATCGCCTTCCACACCGGCAAGGAGACCAAGGACCGCCTGCACCGCATCCACCGCCTGCTGCGCGATCACTTCACCGCCATCGCCGACCGCACTCTGCGCTCCATCGACGAATCCCTGCGCGCCGCCCAGGAGGCCGCCAACCTGGAGGCTGCCCGCCGCACCGAACGCGCCGCCGAACTCGAACGCCGCCTGCGCGTCGTGGCCGAACTCCGCCGCCACGCCAACACCCTCCTCGGCCCGGAACCCCAGGCCGCGCCGGCTTCCGCTGCCCAGCCGCACCTTCCGCCCGCCGCGCAGCCATAACTCCCGCCCACCGCGCACTAGTGCAGACGACTCGGCCCGCTGGCGGCCGGGTGCTGCTGCCGAGGCGGTTCCAGAGCTCGCGACCGGGCCTGTCCGCACCTGAGGCGGGTCAGCGGGGGCGACCGTTGGACGACCCCACCGCGCGAGGCAGGCGTCCGGGCGTGGTCGTGGCAGTGGCAGCCAGTTACGCAATGTGCCGGACCGGCGCCGGGCCGGGAAGAGGCGCGGCGCACCGGGAGGAAGGCGGGGCGTACGCGCTCAGGCCGGGCAAGATCGAGGGTTGGTGGCCGGGTTCGCGCTGCGGTGAGCTGCCTCTCGGAACTGGGAATCGGCTGTGAGAGCTGGGCGGTTCTGATAACGATTCGGCGTGGCCGGGCGAATGCCTTGCGATGCGTGGAGGTGCGGTGTGCTTCGGAATCGGGAGCCTATGAGGGACGACGCGAGCGGTGTCGGGTATGGGCTGGTGCCGGAGACGCGCGGGCTGGTGGCGGCGGCGCGGCGGGCGCTGGGCGAGCGGCCGCGGGTGCGCGGTCAGCTGGACGAGTGTGCGCGGCGGCTGGACGAGCCGCTGCGGGTGGCGTTGGCGGGCCAGCTCAAGGCCGGCAAGTCGACGCTGTTGAACGCCCTGGTCGGGCAGGACATCGCGCCGACCGACGCGACCGAGTGCACCCGGCTGGTCACCTGGTACCGCAATGGGACCGCGCCGCGGGTGACCGCGTTCAGCCTGGACGGGGCGCGCGCCGATGTGGTGGTGCGGCGCGGCCGTGGGGCCGAGGGGCTGCCGGGCGCGCACGGGCTCACCTTCGATCTGTCGGCGCTGCGCTGGAACGCCCCCGCGCCGCGTGAAGTGGACCACCTGGCGGTCGAGTGGCCGTCGGCCGAGCTGGCGCAGACCACCATCATCGATACGCCCGGCATTTCCTCACTGTCGCGGGAGGTGTCGGCGCGCACCTCGCGGCTGCTCACGCCGGGCGGCCCGGGCCCGGCGCTGCCGCCCGCCGATGCCGTGCTCTATCTACTGCGTCGTCTCGACGCCGCCGATGTGGACTTCCTGGAGCGCATCGGCGCCGGCCCGGGCGCGAGTTCCGGTGCGCCGCAGTCCTTCTCCGGCCCGCTGGGCGTGGTGGGCGTGGTGTCGCGGGCCGACGAGATCGGCGCCGGTCGCATCGACGCCCTGCATTCCGCCCGCGATGTGGCCGCCCGCTTCGCGACCGAGTTGGAGCGAACCGGCCTGTGTCAGTCCGTGATTCCGGTGGCGGGCCTGCTCGCGTTCGCCGCCGCCACGCTGCGCCAGCGGGAATACGATGCCTTCGAGGCGCTGGCCGCCATCCAGGTGGACGAGCTGACCGCGGCCCTGCTGTCGGCGGACCGGTTCGCCCATCCCGATCTGCCGCTGCCGGTCCCGGCCGAGTTGCGTGCCCACCTGGCGGCCCGCTTCGGTTTGTTCGGAATCCGCCTGGCTGTCACCCTGATCCGGCTCGGTGTCCGCGGCTCGCAGGCCCTGGCGGCCGAATTGTCCGACCGCAGTGGCCTCGACGAACTCCGCACCGTCCTGGACGTCCAATTCGCCCAGCGCGCCGACGAATTGAAGGCCCATTCGGCCCTCACCGCCCTGGCCCGGATTCTCACCGCCAACCCGGGTTCGGCGGCCGATGCCCTGCTGCCGCGGGTGCGCACCCTGCTCGCCGATGTGCACGGCTTCGCCGAACTCCGCCTGCTGGCGCACCTGCGCTCGGACGAATTGCCCCTGCCCCCAGCGGATCTGGCCGAACTGAACCGCCTCATCGGCGGCACCGGCGTGGCCCCTACGCTGCGACTGGGCCTGTCCGCCCACACCGATCTCGCCACCCAGCGTGAGGCGGCCCTGGCCGCGGTTCAGAAATGGCGTGCCCGGGCCCGTCACCCGCTGGCCGATCAGTTCACCGCGAATGCCTGCCTGACCGCGGCCCGCAGTGCGGAGGGCCTGCTGGACATCCTGCACGAGCCTCCGACCACGCCTTTCCCGGCGCTGCGGCGGCCCGGCCGCTAGGCGCCCGCCGTCAGGGTGCGGTGCGGTCGCTGCGCGGGTCGATCAGGATCTTGGCGTGGTGCTCGGGTGAGGCGAGGGTGGTGAAGGCCGCGTCGATGCCGTCGAGGCCGACGGTCCCGGTGATCAGCGGGCTGGGATCCACCTTCCCGTCGGCGATCATATGGAGGGTGTCGCGGAATTCGCCCGGGTCGTAGCCGAGGACGAATCGCAGCTCGATCTCCTTGTTGATGGCGGTGGCGGGATGGAAGGCGTCCTGCTGCATGCACACCCCCACGACCACCACGCGGGTCAATGGCGGTGCGGCGGTGAGGATCTGGTCGATGATGCCGGGCACGCCGACACATTCGAAGACGACGGGCCCGGTCGGACCGCGGTCGAGGGTGTGCGCGACGCGGAACAGGTACCACCACGGGAAGTTCGGGATCCGCCGCAGCCGTTCCATAGCGTCGAAGCCCAGATTGAGGATGTCGGAGGCGCCGGTGATCCGTGGCTTCTTCGGCGTTGCCTCCCACGGTGATTCGACGGTGGGGTCGACGACCACATCGGCCCCGCACCGGCCCGCGAGTTCGCGGCGGCGCGGCGAGAAGTCGCTGGCGATCACGGTGCGCACGCCGGCCGCCTTCAGCATGGAGATGACGGCCAGCCCGATGGGACCGCACCCGACGACGAAGGCGGTCTGTCCCTTGTTGATCCGGCTGCGGCGGACCGCATGCCAGCCCACCGCCATCGGTTCGGTGAGGGCGGCGTGGTCGGGGGACAGGCCGTTGGGGACCGGGAAGGTCATGGGTTCCTGCACCAGCACCTGCTCGGCGTAGCCGCCGGGCGCATTGGCGGACAGTCCGGTGAGTTCGGGCTGCCGGCCGGTGCGCAGGATGGGCAACGCCACCACCGGGGTGCCGGGCTTCCAACGGCGGCGGGTGCCGGGACCGTATGCGGCGATCTCGCCGGTGAATTCGTGTCCCATGACGATCCGCTGGTCGGAGCGCATGAAGTGGTCGTAGCCGGTGGCGGCGGCCAGGTCGGCGAGTTCGTCGCAGTGCAGGCGGGCGTGCAGGTCGGACCCGCAGATGCCGCAGCGGGTGACGGACAGCAGTACCTGACCCGGCCCGGGTACGGGGGTGGGCAGGTCCTCGACCTGGAATTCGCCCTTGCTGACCACGGTCGCGCGCATGTCTGACTCCTGTCGAATGCCGGTGACACTGTGGATTCTTCACCGGAACGGAGCGCGGGTCCGGTGAATCACCGAACCCGCGGCCGTTTTTGCCGGACTCCGTGTCCGGATCCCGCCGGTGGGGTCAGACTCCCACGAGTTCCTCCTCGGTCTCCACCTCGTGCTGCTCGAGCCGCGCGTCGCGCGGCAGCGCCAGGAATCCGAGGCACACCAGCGCCATCAGCCCGATGCCCCACACCAGCGTGTAGTCGAAGGTGTGCGCGAAGTTGACCGCATTGGCCTGTTCACCCGCACGCGCGAGGGTCTGGCCGACAGCCGGATTCGCGGCCGGAGACTGGCAGCTCGCCGGGATGACGGAGGGATCCACCTCGGCGGAGCGATCCCGCACACAGGCCCGGAAGTTCGCGAGGATCTGCTCCTGCGCGGGCCCGGGCACCCCGGCCGCCGCCAGCTCGGTGCGGGTCTGCGCGGCAACGGAATCCACACCGCGCGCCGAATCATGATCCAGCTGGGCGAAGAACAGAATGCCGACCAGTGCCACGCCCAGTGCCATCCCCAGCTGCTGTCCGGTGTTCAGCAGCCCGGATGCCGCCCCGGCCTCGCGGTCGGGAATCTGCCCGAGCAGCATGTCGATGGTCGGCGCGACCACGATGCCGAATCCGATGCCGGTCACGATGAGCGGCAACACCATCTGCCAGGAGGCGAAATCGGATTCGTAGTGGGTGGCCATCGCGCCGTACAGCGCGAACCCGCCCGCCGTGACCAGTCCGCCCGCGAGCAGCACCCACTTGCCGAACCGCGGCGCGAGCACGCTGACCGACACGCCCGCTCCGATGCCCGCGCCGACCGCGAAGAACACCGAGGTCAGGCCGGCCCGCATGGGCGACCAGCCCAGCCCGGCCTGCATGAACAGCGTCCAGATCAGGAAGAACCCGCCGAAGCCGATCCAGAACAGCAGCCAGCTCGCCAGGCCGACGGTGAACGGCCGCGACCGGAACAGGTCCAGGTCGATCAGCGGGGATCCGCCGTTGCGGCTGCGCCACCGTTCGTAGACCACGAAGGCGGCCAAGGCCACGGCCGCCGCGCCCATCATGACGAAAGTCCAGGCGGGCCAATCCAATCGACGGCCCTCGGTGAGCGGATACACCAGCAGCAGCACCGCGGAAATGGCGAGCACCATGCCGGCGATGTCCAGGCGCGGCGCGTGCGCGGACCGCGAATCCCGCATCACCAGGGCCGCGGCGGCCAGCGCGATCAGGCCGACCGGCACGTTCACCAGGAAGATGGGCCGCCAGCTCAGATCGAAGAGATTCCACTGCACCAGCAGCCCGCCCAGGGACAGCCCGACCGCGGACGCGGATCCGCCGACGCCGCTGTAGACGGCAATGGCCTTGGCGCGCTCGTCCTTCGGGAAGGTGACGCGAATGATGGCGAGGATCTGCGGCACCATGAGCCCGGCCATCGCGCCCTGGACGAACCGCGAGCCGATGAGCAGTGTCGGGGAGGAGGCCAGGCCGCAGGCCAGTGAGGCCGCGGTGAATCCGGCCATGCCGAGCAGGAACAGGCGTTTGCGGCCGTAGATGTCGCCGAGCCGCCCGCCGGTGATGAGTACGGCCGCGAAGGACAGCACATACGCGGCGATGATCCATTCGATCTGCGAGTAGGCCGCGCCCAGGTCCTTCTGAATGCTCGGCACGGCCACATTGACGATGGTGACGTCGAGCAGGTCCATGAATCCGGCGGCCAGCACGACGGCGAAGGCGATCCAGCGGCGTGGATCGAGGGTGGGGGAACTGTCGGTATCCATGGGGCGAGCTCTCCTCGCTATCGGGGATTGGATCGACTCTCCAAACTATGCACCTGAAGTGATTATCAATCAAGAGGGCAATCATGGTTCGGGCATTGCTGTAGGCTGTGCAGGTGACCGACGCCGATCCCCAGTACTCACCGCTGTTCGAGAGCGCCGCGTTCCTGCTGGGGCAGTTGGGATCGCATTCCGCGTACCGCTTCGACGCGCTGCTCGCGCCCCTGGGGATCAGGCCGCCGCAATACGGCACGCTGCGCCTGCTCGAGGCCAATGACGGCCGGACCCAGCAGCAGCTGTGCGATGCCCTGGGGATCCACCGGAATGTCATGGTCAGCCTGATCGACGACCTGGAGAAGCGCGGCCTGGTCGAGCGGCGCAAGCATCCGGTCGATCGCCGCGCCCACGCCGTGCACCTGCTGCCCGCCGGGCGCGAGACCATTGCCCGCGCGGCCGCGATCGCCGATGGACTCAATGCGGAACTGCTCGCCGCGCTCGACCCCGAGGACCGGCCGCGGCTGCTCGCGCTGCTGCAGCGGACGGCGATCGGCAACGGCCTGACCCCGGGTGTCCACCCCGGCCTGACCGTCGCGCCGGGCACCGTGCCCATGTATGGCCCAGATCACACCTAGGCGCTGTCACAGGCCGGGCCGGCGCGTGTCCAACCAGGTGTAGGCAACTCACCCGGAAGGACACCGACGATGGCCACCATCGACGTTCTGGACTCGTTCATCAACTACACCGACACCGGCAGCGGTGCGGTGCCCGTCGTGTTCCTGCACGGCAACCCCACCTCCTCCTACCTCTGGCGCAATGTGATCCCGCACGTGAGCGGCGAGACCCGCGCCCTGGCACCCGATCTCATCGGCATGGGCGCCTCCGGCAAGCCGGCCGGCGACTACCGCTTCGTCGATCACGCCCGCTACCTGGATGCCTGGTTCGACGCCCTGGGCCTGGACCAGGTCGTGATCGTGGGCCACGACTGGGGCGGCGCACTCGGAATGCACTGGGCCGCAAGGCATCCCGAGCGGGTGCGCGGTATCGCCGTGGTGGAGACCTTCCTGCGGCCGATGCGCTGGTCGGAGATGCCGCCGCAGGGCGCGGAACTGTTCCGCCGCTTCCGTTCTCCCGAGGGCGAGGAGATGGTGCTGGAACGCAATATGTTCATCGAATTCAACCTGCCGGCCGCCACCCGGAATCTGAGCCCCGAGGCCCTGGACGCCTACCGCGCGCCCTACCCGACCCCGGAGTCCCGCCGGCCGATGCTGGCGTGGCCGCGCGAATTCCCGCTGGAGGGAGAGCCGGTCGACGTGGTCGCCATCATCGAGAACTACGACCGGTGGATGGCCGCGAGCCCCGAGGTGCCGAAGCTGGTCATGCACGTCGAGGACGGTGTCGGCCTCGGCTCGCCGGAGGTGATGGAGTGGGCGGAGCGGACCTTCGCCGCCGCCGAGCTCGCGAATATCGGACCGGCGGGGCATCACTGCCCCGAGGACCAGCCCGATGCCATCGGGCAGGCGGTCGCGCAGTGGATCCACCGCCACGCCCTCACCGCCACTGCGGCCGTGGCCTGATCCGCCGGGTCGCACGGCCGGGCGGTTCGACCGGTTAGCCCGGTTTCGCCGTGGCAGGGCTCATCGCGGGGCGCACCATGGTGCGCCCCGCGATCCCTATGCTGGCGATATGGACACCGGATCGGACATCGACGAGCGCGCGCTCGTCGCACGGGCCGTCGAGGGCGATCGCGCCGCCGTCTCGGATGTCGTTCGGCTGCTGCAGGATCCGATCTACCGGCTGGCATTGCGCATGGTGTGGCGGCCCGCCGACGCCGAGGACGCCACCCAGGAGATCCTGCTGCGGGTGGTCGGCAATCTCGCGACCTGGCGCGGCGAGGCCCGGCTCACCACCTGGGCCTACCGCATCGGCGTCAACTACCTGCTGAATCTGAAGCGGCAGACGCCGCAGGAAGCGCAGCAGCTCAGCCTCGACCAGTTCGGCGAGGGACTGAAAGACGGCCTGGCCGAGGAGGATTACCGCGGGCCGGAGTCCGCGCTGCTCACCCACGAGGTGCGGCTCAACTGCAGCCAGGCCATGCTGCAGTGCCTGGGCCGCGACGAACGCGTGGCGTACGTACTCTCCGATGTCTTCGAGGTGAGCTCGGAGGAGGCCGCCTGGATCGTCGGCGCGACACCCGCCGCGTATCGGAAACGGGTGGAGCGGGCCAAGAAACGGCTCGGGAACTTCCTGCAATCCACCTGCGGGCTGGCGAATCCCCAGGCGTTCTGCCGGTGCTCGCGGCGGGTGGAGAAGGCCCTCGAGCTGGGCCGGGTGGATCCGCGCCGTCCTGCCTTCGCCGCGCACCCGATCACGCCGGGCGGGCGCAGTGTGGAGGAGGCGGAGCGGCAGATGGTGCGCCTGCACGATGCCGCCGCCGTGCTCGGCGCGCATCCGGATTACGCCGCGCCGCAGGCGAAGCTGGAGGCCATCGCCGGGCTGCTGCGTTCGGGGCGGTTCCCGCTACTGGAGTGACGCGGGCGTCCCGTACTTCATCTCGTACGCCCACGGCGCGAGTTCGGCCGTCACCGCTGCCAGGTCGGGGCTGGCGTCGCAGTCCGAACATTCCAGGTGCACATCGACTCTCCCGCCGCATCCGGTGTGCCGGTAGCTGACCGGCGGTCCGTCCGGCGCCGCCCAGCGGTCGCCCCAGTCGGTGAGCGCGAGGATGACCGGTTTCAGGTCGAGTCCCTTGGCGGTGAGCAGATATTCGGGGTGGCCGCTGCCGGTGCCGCTGCGCTGCTCGAAGATTCCGGCCTCGACGAATTCGGCGAGCCGCTTGGTGAGGATGTTCGGCGCGATGCCGAGCGAGCGCTGGAACTCGGTGAACCGGGTCATCCCGGCGAACATGGCATTGCGCACGATGAGCAGGCTCCAGCGCTCGCCGACGATCTCCAGCGTGCGCGCGGCCGAGCACACCTCCCCGTCGTACATGCGTCCCAACATGTATCCAGATTGGCTCATCTGCTTGTGTGATGCAAGTGACCCCACTATCGTTATGCAAGTAAGTTCTCGCGAGACAGTCCGCTCCGACCCGTCCTGTGTGTTCAGGAAAGAAATGGGACCTGCCATGACCGATCAGAACTTCACCACCAGCGTCACCGTCGACCGCACCCCCGCCGAGGTCTTCGCCGCCGTCCTGAACGCCCGCGGGTGGTGGGGGAAGGGCATTACGGGCGGCACCGAGCGCCAGGGCGACACTTTCGTCTTCGAGGTGCCCGGCGTCCACCGCAGCGATATCGAGCTGACCGAGGTGGTGCCGAACCGCCGCGTGGTCTGGCTGGTCAAGGACGCCTGGCTGTCCTTCGTCCAGGACAAGACCGAATGGGTGAATACCGAAATCCATTTCGACATCACCGAAACCGCCGGCGGCACCGAACTCCGCTTCACCCACATCGGGCTCGTTCCCGACTACGAGTGCTACGACGCCTGCTCCCCGGCGTGGACGTTCTACATCACCGAGAGCCTGCGCGACCTGATCACCACCGGCGTCGGTCAGCCCGGTGAACTGCCCGCCGAGGTGGAGGCGGTCGAGGCCGCGAAGGCGGCGCGGTAGCACCTCGAGGAGGTCCGCGAACGGCGCTCCGATCGCGGGTTCAGCCGTCGCCCAGGAGCTTTCGCGCGATGGGCACCACCTGTCGCGCGAAACGCTGCACCTGGTCGACGTCGAAGCCGGGCGGCCAGTAGATGAAGGTGTCGAACCCGGCGTCGCGGGCCAGGCGGACGATGATGTCCGCCCACTCCTCCGGGGAGCCGTGAATCGGGTCGGAGCCATGGGGATCCGGGTGTAGCGACCGGTCGCTCACCACGCCGGGCAGCGCCGCCAGCCGGGTGATGGTGCGCGGATCCCGCCCGAGCGAGCGCGCCACCGCGTCGATGCGGGCATTGGCTCCGGCCCACTGCTCCCAGGGCATCCAATTCGGCAGCGGCGCAACCCATCCGTCGGCCGCCGAGCCGATCAGGTCCAGCGCGTGCGGGCCCATGGCGCCCAGCCAGATCCCGATATTGTGCGCGGGCGCGGGCCCGCCCTCGATGCCCTGCACCGTGTATTCGGTGCCTACCACGGACACCAGCTGCCCGGGCCGCCATTCCGCCCGGATGATGGCAATGCTCTCGGCCAGGGCCATGAGCGCGGACCGGCCCTTGCGGGCGGGCCCGCCCATGGCCACCACGCCGCTCTCGAAAGCGCCCGCCCCCAAACCCAATTCGAAGCGCCCGCCGCTGAGCAGGTCGAAGGTGGCGGCCTGCTTGGCGATCATGGCGGGCGTGCGCAGCGGCAGATTCGCCACGCCCGGATACAGGCTGACCCGGCCGGTGGCCGCCAGGCAGGCCCCGATCACCGCGAAGGTGTCGCCGAACTGCGCGTTGTAGGGATGGTCCTGGATGGCCACCAGATCCAGCCCCTCGGCGTCGGCGGCCACGGCCATATCGATGACGTCCGGCAGCGCGGCCGCGACGGGCGGGATCGAAATACCGAACCGTGCCTGCATCGCGCCTCCTCACCAGCGGAAATCGACGCTCACGATCTTCGTGGGCGGTTGCGTGCAACACCGGCATTTCGGACGTCTGCGCGCATCCCGGGCGTGTCCCGCCCCTGCTCACCGCCCTGCCGGAAACCGCGCGGTACGGCCAGGTTCCGTTTACGATCCCCGCGTGAGCTCGAAATCGTCCGGACCGCCCGGGGATTCGCCCGCGGCCGGGCGGATGCGGGCGCGGGACCTCGACCGCGTCAACGCGCGGGCGCTGCTCGACGCCGCCTTCGAGGAGGGCGAGCTCGCGGTCGAGGAGTACCACCAGCGGTCCGAGCGGGCGCAGACCGCACAGACCCTCGGCGAACTGCAACGGCTCATCGGCGACCTGCAGCCGAGCACCAAGACCGCCGGCCTCACGCCCGCCGGCCGGCGGGTGCGACGGCCGTCCGCGGGCGGCTATCCGCCGCGCACCCGGGCCCGCGACAGCGACCGCCAGGCCACCTGCACCCTGCTCGACGCCGCCCGCGCGGACGGGCAGCTGAGCGTCGCCGACCATCGCACCCTCACCGAACTCGCCGGCGAGGCGCGGACATTGGGCGAACTGGCCCAGCTCACCGATGATCTGCAGCGGTCCGGCGACGCCCCGCCGGATCCCGCCCCGCCGAAGTCGCGGCGCGAGAACTGGTTCGCCGCCGGCGTCGCGGCCCTGAGTATCGCGGTCGCGGTGGGCACGTTCGTGGCCGTGGATCGCCCCGCCACCCTGGCGGCCGGACCGCCCGCGGTCGACCTGGGTGTGATCGGGCCGATGGTGCTGCCCCGGCCGAAACTTACCGAGGCCGAGGGCATCGGCTACTTCCGGGACGCCTATCGCGCCAAGTTCGGCGACACCATCGTCGACGAGGTCGACCTGTTCCCCGGCTACGCGGTGGTCACCCGCGGGACCCAGGCCAACCGCAAGGTGCGCTACACCTATCGCGGCGGCTTCGACCAGGGTGACCAGCCGCAGACCCGATCGCCGCAGACGCCGACCGCGGATCTGGCCGCGCTGAACGTGCCGGCCATCGCCGCGCTCGCGGCCCGGGCCCCGGCCCTCACCAAGGTGGATCAGGGCACGGTCAGCTACCTCGACATCGAAGGGTCCGGCAGCGGGCCGATCGTTCGTATCTATGTGGGCAACAAGGCCAATGAGAACGGCTACCTCGTGGCGACCCTCGACGGCCGGATCGTGCGGACCCTGGCGTTCGGGGGATAGGTCGAGATCATGGCTGATGCACGCTCCCAGGGACTGCGGGCCCGTGACACCGATCGCGTGGACGCCTGCACCCTGCTCGACACCGCCCGGGACGCCGGCGAGCTCACCGCGGCCGAACACACCCACCGGACCGCGAAGGCCATGGCGGCCAAGACCTTCGGCGACCTGGACGCGGTGCTGGAGGATCTGCAGATTCCCGCCAATCTGGTGAATTCGCCTGTGGTGCGGGCGAATCGGCGCGATCCGTCCACTCGCATGCGGGTCGCCGCCGCGATCCTGGTGGCCGCGGCCCTGCTCGGCGCGTTCGCGGGTTGCGTCTCGCGCACGGCCGCACCGACACCCGCGCTGCCGGACCCGACCACGGGCCCGGGCCTGGCCAGTTTCGTCGCGGCCTACCGGGACCACTTCGGCGACACCAAGGCCGATCAGGTTCTCCTCTATCCCACCTACGTGATCATCGAGCGGCGCCAGGATCCGTCGGCGCCACGTGACGCGCACATCCGTTACGACGGCAGCTTCCACTCCTATGACGACATCGCCCGGTCTCCGGGCATGGACATCTTCGACATGTCGGTCCTGGATCTGAAGAAGATCGCGGGCCTGCTCGCCGGGGCTCCGCAGTCGGCGGGCGTGCCCAACGGCCGGATCGGCCACGTCGAGATCGCCCGGAGCGCCGATGGCAGTCCGGTGGTGACCGTCTACGTCGACGACGGCTCCCAGCACGGCTACTTCAAGGTCACCGCCGCCGGCGAGCCGATCGCGATCTACCCGCCCAGCTGATCGGTCACGGTCCCGGCCCGTCGGTAGTTGCACCGACCGGTGTGGGCACGAGGGCGGCGAGTCGCGCCTGTCCGCGAAGAATTTTTTTTGTGCCGCGCGGAATAGATGACGTGCGGTCCCCGTTGGGACAGGTCAGCAAGGTTGAGCGAGTCGGACTCAAGTTCAAGTTGCGCACCGCCGCCGGCGGGTGCAGGATTGAGCCGACCACGCTCAGTGTTACTGGGAATGCAGTGCGCCGGAGTCGCTCGGAAGGGATTCCGGGGCGCTCAGGTACGTCAACTAGGAGGAACCACCATGGCTCGTGCGGTCGGTATCGACCTCGGGACCACGAACTCTGTCATCGCCGTTCTCGAAGGCGGCGAACCGGTCGTCGTGGCCAACTCGGAAGGATCGCGCACCACGCCGTCGATCGTCGCTTTCGCCAAGAACGGTGAGGTGCTCGTCGGTCAGCCCGCCAAGAACCAGGCCGTCACCAACGTCGACCGCACCATCCGGTCCGTCAAGCGCCACATGGGCGAGGACTGGTCTGTCGACATCGACGGCAAGAAGTACACCCCGCAGGAGATCTCCGCGCGCGTGCTGATGAAGCTGAAGCGCGACGCCGAGGCCTACCTGGGTGAAGAGATCACCGACGCCGTGATCACCGTCCCCGCCTACTTCGAGGACGCGCAGCGCCAGGCCACCAAGGAGGCCGGTCAGATCGCGGGCATGAACGTGCTCCGCATCGTCAACGAGCCCACCGCGGCCGCGCTGGCCTACGGCCTCGACAAGGGCGACAAGGAACAGACCATCCTGGTCTTCGACCTCGGTGGCGGCACCTTCGACGTCTCGCTGCTGGAGATCGGCGAGGGCGTCGTCGAGGTCCGCGCCACCTCCGGTGACAACCACCTCGGTGGCGACGACTGGGACGAGCGCATCGTCGGCTGGCTGGTCGACAAGTTCAAGGGCACCTCGGGCATCGACCTGACCAAGGACAAGATGGCCATGCAGCGTCTGCGCGAGGCTGCCGAGAAGGCCAAGATCGAGCTGTCGTCCTCGCAGTCGACCTCGATCAACCTGCCCTACATCACGGTCGACGCGGACAAGAACCCGCTGTTCCTCGACGAGCAGCTGACCCGCGCCGAGTTCCAGAAGATCACCTCGGATCTGCTGGACCGCACCCGCAAGCCGTTCCAGTCGGTCATCAAGGACGCCGGCATCTCGGTCGGCGACATCGATCACGTTGTGCTCGTTGGTGGTTCGACCCGGATGCCCGCCGTGTCCGACCTGGTCAAGGAACTGACCGGCGGCAAGGAGCCCAACAAGGGCGTGAACCCGGACGAGGTCGTCGCCGTCGGCGCCGCCCTGCAGGCCGGTGTGCTCAAGGGTGAGGTCAAGGACGTCCTGCTGCTCGATGTCACCCCGCTGTCGCTGGGCATCGAGACCAAGGGCGGCGTGATGACCAAGCTGATCGAGCGCAACACCACCATTCCGACCAAGCGGTCGGAGACCTTCACCACGGCCGACGACAACCAGCCGTCCGTGCAGATCCAGGTCTTCCAGGGTGAGCGCGAGATCGCTTCGCACAACAAGCTGCTCGGATCGTTCGAGCTGACCGGCATCCCGCCGGCCCCGCGCGGCGTGCCGCAGATCGAGGTCACCTTCGACATCGACGCCAACGGCATCGTTCACGTCACCGCCAAGGACAAGGGCACCGGCAAGGAGAACACGATCAAGATCCAGGACGGCTCCGGCCTGTCCAAGGAGGAGATCGACCGCATGGTGAAGGACGCTGAGGCGCACGCGGCCGAGGACAAGGCGCGTCGCGAGGAGGCGGAGACCCGCAACCAGGCCGAGTCGCTGGTGCACCAGACCGAGAAGTTCATCAAGGACAACGAGGACAAGGTCCCGGCGGACGTCAAGACCAAGGTCGAGGCGGCCATCGCGGAGGCGAACGAGGCGCTCAAGGGCACCGACATCTCGGTCATCAAGACCGCGGTGGAGAAGCTCGCCACCGAGTCGCAGGCGCTGGGCCAGGCCATCTACGAGGCCTCGGCCGCGGACCAGGCCGCCCAGGGCAACGGCGCGGGCGCGCCGCAGTCCGATGACACCGTCGTGGACGCCGAAGTCGTCGAGGAGCCTGAGAAGAAGTGACGAACCAGAACCCGGAAAACATGGTCGACTCGGCCACGGGTGAGGTCTTCGAGGCCGCGGCGGACACCGCCGCGGCCCTCGGGGCCGAGGGAACTCCCGAGGTCAGTGAGGATGCCCTCGCCGACGCGATCACGGCCGAATTGGCCGAGCGCACCGCCGATCTGCAGCGTCTGACCGCGGAGTACGCCAACTACCGCCGCCGCGTCGAGCGCGACCGCAAGGCCGCCATCGACACCGCCAAGGCCGCGGTCGTGGGCGAACTGCTCCCGGTGCTCGACGATCTGGATCGCGCCCGCGCGCACGGTGACCTCGACAACGGGCCGCTCAAGTCGGTCGCGGACAAGCTGGTCACCGCCCTGCAGAAGCAGGGCCTCGAGGAATTCGGTTCGGAGGGTGAGCCTTTCGACCCGACCCTGCACGAGGCCGTGCAGCACGAGGGCAGTGGCGCGGACCCGATCCTCGGGATGGTGATGCGCAAGGGCTACCGCTTCGGCGATCGCGTGCTGCGGCACGCGCTGGTCGGCGTCACCGACGGTGTAGCGGATCTGGCTGCGGCGCAGCCGGATACGACGAACGCTGGCACCGATGCCGCTGGCACTGATTAACAACGCACAGACGCCCCCGGCGTCACCGACAACACGGAAAGGAGGAGATGCCCGGTGAATCGAGAGTGGCTCGAGAAGGACTTCTACAAGGATCTGGGTGTTTCCTCCGGCGCCACCCAGGACGAGATCAAGAAGGCCTACCGCAAGCTGGCCCGTGACCTGCACCCGGACAAGAACCCCGGGGACAGCACGGCCGAGGAGCGGTTCAAGGCCGTCAGCGAGGCGAACGCCGTGCTGTCGGATCCGGAGAAGCGCAAGGAGTACGACGAGGCCCGGAAGCTGTTCGCCGGCGGCGGTTTCGGCCGCGGCGGGTTCTCGCCCGGGGGTGGCTACGGCCAGCCCGGCGGCGGGTTCTCCGGCGAGTTCAACCTCGGCGACATCTTCGGCGCGGGCGCCGGAGCCGGTGGCGCCGACGGCGGCCTGGGCGATCTGCTGGGCGGACTGTTCAATCGCGGTGGCACCCGGACCTCGTCGCGTCCGCGACGCGGTTCGGATGTGGAGACCGAGACCACCCTCGGCTTCCGCGAGGCCGCCCAGGGCGTGACCGTCCCGCTGCGCATGACCAGCCCGGCCGCCTGCACCACCTGCCACGGCAGTGGTGCCAAGCCGGGCACCAGCCCGCGAGTCTGCCCGCACTGCAATGGCACCGGTGTGGTCAGCCGGAACCAGGGCGCGTTCGGCTTCAGCGAGCCGTGCGAGGACTGCCGGGGCACCGGGTCGATCATCGACGACCCGTGTGTCGACTGCCGCGGCAGCGGCATCCAGAACCGGACCCGCACCATCACCGTGCGTATTCCCCCGGGCGTGCGCGACGGGCAGCGGATCCGGCTGGCCGGTCAGGGCGAGGCGGGCCTGCGCGGCGCGCCTCCGGGCGACCTGTACGTCACCGTGCACGTCAGCCAGGACAAGGTCTTCGGCCGCAATGGCGACGACCTGACCCTGGTGCTGCCGGTCTCGTACTCCGAACTGGTGCTGGGTACCACGGTTTCCGTGCCCACCCTGGACGGCCGTGTCGGCGTCAAGGTGCCGCCGGGCACCGCCGACGGCCGGACCCTGCGGGTGCGCGGGCGCGGTGTGCCCAAGCGTGACGGCGGCGCCGGTGACCTGCTGGTCACGGTGAAGGTCGCGGTACCGCAGAAGCTGGACGACAATGCCGCCGAGGCGCTGCGGCGCTACGCGGAGGCGGAGAAGACCAGCGGGTTCGATCCACGTGCGGGATGGGCAGGTGCGTAATGAGTTCCGATCCGAAGAAGACCGAGGCCCAGTACTTCCTGATCTCGGTGGCCGCGCAGCTGGCGGGCATGCACGCCCAGACGCTGCGCACCTATGACCGGCTGGGTCTGGTTTCGCCGCAACGCACCTCGGGCGGCGGGCGGCGCTACTCGGACCGGGATGTGGAGCTGCTCCGCGAGGTGCAGCGCCTGTCTCAGGACGAGGGCGTGAACCTGGCCGGCATCAAACGGATCATCGAACTCACCAACCAGGTGGAGGAGCTGCAGCAGCGGGTGAGCGAGTTGACCGCCGAGATGGAAAGGCTCCGGTCGGGGTACCGCCCCGACCTGACCCCGCCGCAGCGCAGCACCGCTCTCGTGGTGTGGCAGCCCCGAAACCGGCGTAAGCCGCAGTAGGGCAAGAGAAGTGGAAGGCGGCACCCCGGATCCCGGGGTGCCGCCTTCATTTTCGTCGTGGTCCGCGCCTGGCGGACGCGGGTCGGTTCGCCCGCTCGTGATTGTTGCGGGTAATGTGCTGAGTCGCCAATGGGAACTGTGGGATTGGCGAATTTCTTGGCGTCGGTGAATTACAAACGGACCGGTACGTTATAAATTGATGCCAATCGTGAGTTTTGTCCCTATGCTGCAAGGGAATTCAAGGACGGGCGCAGTTGCGGCAGGATCGCTGTTTTCTTGAGTCTTGCAAAACGGATCAGGCAGGTTGTCCGTCCGAAAGCCTGTGTCCCACGGCGTGTTCCGGTTGAACAGTCTGTTTTCGGCTCGGATACCCCGCGACATTCACGTTTTCGAGGAATAAAGGCCGTGTTATTGAAACGTCCCGTTCCGTTGCTGGCTAACCTCGCTTACACTGGCTTGGCAACGGCTGCTGTCGAGTGTCCCGGAGCACTTCACTCGCCGGTCACGCCTGCGTTCGATTGCGAAATGGGGTTGTGACACACATGGATTCGCGCACCGTCGCATTGATAAGAACAACGTTCAAGGCGGTTGCTGCGGAAGAAGGTGGCTCCGAGAAACTCGCGCGATCGTTCTACGCCATCCTCTTCACGGAGTACCCCCACGTTCGCGACCACTTCCCCGCAGCCCTGGATGCCCAGCGTGACCGGCTGGTGAAGGCCATCGCCTACGTGGTGGACCGGCTGGAGGAGCCGGACCGGTTGCTGCCCTTCCTGGCCCAGCTCGGGCGTGATCACCGCAAGTACGGGGTGGTGGCCGAACACTATGAGGCCGTGGGGAAATCGCTCAAGAGCGCGCTGGAGGCCTACGCCGGCACCGAGATCTGGACCGACGAGATCGGGCGCGCCTGGGACGAGGGCATCGGCGTCATCGCCGACACCATGATCAACGCGGCCGAGCGGGAGACCACCCCGCCGGTATGGACCGGCACCGTCATCGAGCATCGGGAAGTACTGCGCAACCTGGCCATCGTGCGCCTGCGGCTGGACCAGCCCATGCAGTACGCGGCCGGTCAGTACATGAGCGTGCAGATCCCGTCCCGCCCGCGCATGTGGCGCTACCTGTCCCCGTCCATCCCCGCCAACGCCGGCGGCGAACTGGAATTCCACATCCGCGGCGTCACCGGCGGCTGGGTCAGCCCGGCCATGGTCGGCCACAGCCGGGTCGGCGAACAGTGGCTGATCGGCTCGCCACTGGGCGGGCTCGGCGTGCCCCGCAACACCCGCCGCAAGCTGCTCATGATCGGCTGCGGCACCGGCATCGCCCCGCTGCGCGCACAGCTCATGGCCATGACCGCCCGGCGCTCCAACCCCAAGGTGGATGTGTTCGTCGGCGGCCACTACCCGTGCGATCTCTACGATCTCGAGGTGCTGAGCCAATTGGCCTGCGCCAACAAGTGGCTCAGCGTGCACCCGGTCACCGAATCCACCGAGAACCCGTGGTGGCACTTCGACGACTCCGACGGGACCCGCGAGTATCCGGGCCTGCAGCCGCGGGTGGTCGGTCAGATCGGCAAGATCGTGGCGAGCCACGGCTCCTGGGACGACCGGGACGTGCAGATCGTCGGCGCGCCGTCCATGGTGCAGACCACCAAGTTCCGACTCATGGCCGCGGGCACCCCCACCGAGAACATCCGCCACGACCCCTTGTTCTGAGCGTGGTGGAACCCTCAGAAGCCTTCGTAGCGAATGGCTTCCGCGGGCGCGCCGATGGCGACCAGTTGATCGATGGTGTTGCGAACCATGGCCGCGCCGCCGCAGACCAGGATCTGGTGGTGGTCCAGCGGGCCGAAGCGTTCCGGGATGTCGGCGATGGTGCCCGGCATCATCTCCTCCGGGCGGAAGCCGATGTCCACCCGGCACTGCTCGTACCAGGTGTCGACGAAATCCGGGTCGTACTCGTTCTGCACCACGGGAACGACCGTGAGCCACGGCAATTCGCCGGTCAGCAGGTAGAGCATGTCGGAGGCGTAGAGGTCGCGCGGGTAGCGACCGCCCACGAACAGGTGGGTGCGCGGCGGCTGCTCCCGGCGCGACAGATCCAGCAGCAGCGCCCGCATCGGCGCGAGCCCGACCCCGTCGGCGATCATGACCACCTCGGTGGCCTCCGGCTCCACCGCCAGCCAGCCCGCGGGTGCGCTGATCCGCCATTCGTCGCCCGGATGCGAGTCGGCGACGATGGAACCGCTGCACCAGCCGCCCGGCACCGTGCGCACGTGGAATTCCAGCTTGCCGTCCAGCGAGGGCGGCAGCGCGGGATACAGGCGGCGCACCATGTTCGGATGCTGCGGCGTGCGCACCTCCACCGACTGGCCCGCCGCGAACGGCACGAACTCGCCGATCAGCCGCACCACCGTGGTGTCCTCGCGCAGCCGGTGCGCACCCACCACCGTGGCGTTCCACTCCGTCTGCGCGCCGAGCGCGAGCTCTCCGGTCTCGTCCGGGCCGAGCGTCACCGATAACTCCTGATTGTCGAAAGGCCGTGCACTACACCGGATCCGAGCTTATCGCCGACGTCGGCGTGCCCACCGCGAGCAGGGCGCGCTTGGTGTCTGCGATCATGCGGGCCGAGCCGGCGATCTGGATCTGGCGGTCGGCCCAGGCGCCGAAGCTGGCCACCACCGCGCCCAGATTGCCGATCAGCCGCCGATGCATGCCGAACGGCGTCTCGGCCGGCGGATAGGGGTGCCACCACGGGTTGGTCTCGTTCTCGCAGACCGGGACCACCGTGAGCCACGGATTGGACTGCGAGAGCTGCCACATGTTCTCCACGTCGTAGAGATCACACGGGTAGCGCCCGCCCATGAACAGGTGCACGCGCGGATTGATGCCGCGCCGGCCCATCTCGATGAGTTGTGCCCGCAGCGGGGCGATGCCGGTACCGGACCCGATCATGAGCACGTCCTTGCGGCGGCTCAGATCCACGTGCAGGCCACCCAGCGGAGCGGCGATCATCCACCGGTCGCCGACCTGGGTCTCGTTCACGATGCCCGGGCTCACCCAGCCGGTGCGCACCTTCCGCACATGGAACTCGATCTCGCCGTACGGATTGGTGGGGATGGCCGGCGACAGGTAGCGCCACATCTTGGGCCGCTGCGGAATGGCCACCGGCACGTACTGCCCGGCCTGATAGGGGATCGGGGTGTCGGTCTGCAGACGGACGATGGCCAGATCGTCCACCACCCGCCGGTGCCCGACCACCGTCGCCTCCCAATACGGTTGCGACTTATCCGAATTGGCGCCGATGGCCATGGACGCCGAGATCAGGATGGTGATGTCGCGCCAGCCCGCCTCCAGCTGCCGGCTCCAGTTCGCGGTGCCGTTGTAGCTGCGGAAGGCGTGGAGCAGGGCGCGCCCGGCGATGTCGTAGTGCGCCGCCTCCACCCCGTACTTGCGATGGTCGCGCGCGAGCTGCTCCAGGAAGCGTTGCGCGCGATCCCAGTCCTCCAGGTTGTCGAGCACGAACGAGATGGCCGTGACCAACCGTTTCGGCTGCATGTCCATGGCGGAGGGGAACAGTTCCCGCAGGGCGGGAATTTCTGCGAAAAGATGACCGTAGAACGCGCTGATCAGCCGTTCCGGCCCGTTGGGGGCCTCGACGACTGTCCGAAAGTTTGCGCGGACCAGCGCTGCCGAACGCGCATCCACGACGTCGAGCTTTCCTTCCTGTGCTGCTACCCCGGAACGCCTGCTGCCAGGCGGCCCTCCGCGTCAAGTATCCCTTAAAACGCGGTGGTCGCACGGATATAGCCGGAGTCCGATCGATTGGCGTAACCCGGAGTTCAGATCACCAGGACGATCTTGCCGCGTGCGCCGGATGCGCCGATCACGCCGGGGGCCTCGGTCAGCGGCGGCATGGCGCTGATCGGGACCATCAGGTCGCCGTCGCCGACCATCCGCAGCAGCTCGCGCAATTCGGCTGCGCCGCCGTGGGATTCGAGGTTGCCGCCGTGCACGCCCCGGGCCTGCAGATCCGCCTCGTCGGCGGACCAGATGGTCGAATAGGCCGAACCGCCGGACTTGACCAGGCTCGCGTTGTCGGCGAAAACCGGCGGCGGGCTGACCAGATCGAACAGCACGTCGATGCCGCCGGGATCGGTGATCCGCACCGAATCCGCGACCGACAACTCCGAGCCCTCGGCGTGGGTGGGGGAGTCGGTGATGGTGATCCGGCCGTAGTTCACCACCTCGGTCGCGCCCAGCCGGATCATCCGATCGGTGTCGTCGGGGCGGGCGGTGGCGATGACGTGCGCGCCGGCGAGCGCCGCGAGCTGCACCAGATAGGAGCCGACGCCACCCGAGGCGCCCACGACCAGCACCTTCTGGTTGCGGGTGACCCCGGCGGCGTGCATGAGGTCCAGGGCGGTGATGCCCGCGGTCGGCAGGGCGGCGCCGCGAATGGCGGAGACCTCGTCCGGCAGCTTGGCGAGGGCGCCGTCGTGCGGCACCACGATGTACTCCGCGAAGGTGCCGTGCCCGACCGGCGGGTTCAGGAACTTCCCGACCACCCGCTCCCCGATCTCGAAGTCGTTCACCCCCGCGCCCACCGCGCTGATCGTGCCCGCGCCGTCGGTGCCCGGGATCAGCGGAAAGTCGTGCGGCAGTTGGCCGTCCAGGAAGCCGTCGATGATCCGCTGGTCGAACGGGTTGACCCCGGCGGCCTCGAGCTGGATCTGGACCTGGCCCGGTCCGGCCTCGGGGGTGGGCATGTCGGCGGGCTCGGGGCGGCCACCGAATTCACGGACGACGATCGCGCGCATGTGCTGCTCCATTCTTCGGAAACCGGGATGGATGAGCGGGTCTGATGCGTCAACGAATGGAGTCATCGTACGCGTAGCGTAGGAACCGGCTTCGGACTCTGGACCTGGCGTCGAAAACTGGTCAGACTTGAGCGGAACAGACTCAACTTCTGCCGCGTTGTAGAGAGCAACGACAAGTAGGAAGGTGACAGTGGACTCGTTCAATCCCACCACCAAGACCCAGGCGGCCCTGACCGCCGCGCAACAGGCGGCCGCCGTCGCCGGAAACCCGGAAATCCGTCCGGCGCACTTGCTGGTGGCGTTGCTGGATCAGATCGACGGCATCGCCGCACCGCTGCTCAAGGCCGTCGCAGTCGACCCGGCGACGGTGCGGCGCGAGGCCCAGGAGATCGTGGACCGGCTGCCCCGGGCCACCGGCGCCACCACCACCCCCAATCTCGGGCGCGAAGCCATCGCGGCGCTCAGCTCCGCGCAGCGGCTGGCCACCGAGCTGGGCGACGAATACGTCTCCACCGAGCACCTGGTCTACGGCCTGGCCGCCGGTGACTCCGACGTGCAGCAACTGCTGCTGAAGTACGGCGCGACCGCCGACGCCCTGCGCGAGGCCTTCACCGCCGTGCGCGGCAACGCCCGTGTCACCTCGCCGGATCCGGAGGGCTCGTACCAGGCGCTGGAGAAGTACTCCACCGACCTGACCGCCGCCGCCCGCGAGGGCAAGCTGGACCCGGTCATCGGCCGCGACACCGAAATCCGCCGTGTCGTACAGGTTTTGAGCCGCCGCACCAAGAACAACCCGGTGCTGATCGGCGAGCCCGGCGTCGGCAAGACCGCCATCGTGGAGGGCCTGGCCCAGCGCATCGTGGCGGGTGACGTCCCGGAATCGTTGCGCGGCAAGAAGCTCGTCTCGCTCGACCTGGGCGCGATGGTGGCCGGCGCCAAGTACCGCGGTGAGTTCGAGGAGCGGCTGAAGGCCGTGCTGGAGGAGATCAAATCCTCTGCCGGACAGATCATCACGTTCATCGACGAGCTGCACACCATCGTGGGCGCCGGCGCCACCGGCGAATCCGCCATGGACGCGGGCAACATGATCAAGCCCATGCTGGCCCGCGGCGAGCTGCGGCTGGTCGGCGCCACCACCCTCGACGAATACCGGCAGCACATCGAGAAGGACCCGGCCCTGGAACGCCGGTTCCAGCAGGTGCTGGTGGGCGAGCCGTCGGTGGAGGACACCGTCGGCATCCTGCGCGGGCTCAAGGAGCGCTACGAGAACCACCACCACGTGCGGATCACCGACTCCGCGCTGGTGGCCGCGGCGACCCTGTCCGACCGCTACATCACCTCCCGGTTCCTGCCGGACAAGGCCATCGACCTGGTCGACGAGTCGGCCTCGCGGCTGCGCATGGAAATCGATTCCCGCCCAGTGGAAATCGACGAGATCGAACGCGTCGTGCGGCGGCTCGAGATCGAAGAGGTGGCGCTGGCCAAGGAGACCGACGAAGCGTCCAAGCAGCGGCTGGAGAAGCTGCGTCAGGAGCTCGCCGACGACCGCGAGAAGCTCAACCAGCTGATGACCCGCTGGCAGAACGAGAAGCAGGCCATCGACGCGGTGAGCGTGCTCAAGGAG
The DNA here is from genome assembly GCF_053601595.1 of Nocardia sp. NPDC004711. Lineage (NCBI taxonomy): Bacteria > Bacillati > Actinomycetota > Actinomycetes > Mycobacteriales > Nocardiaceae > Nocardia > Nocardia sp. NPDC004711. The sequence continues at coordinate 36,119 of NZ_JBSGCB010000019.1, forward strand.
GAGCTGGAGTCGCTCAAGGGCGAATCCGAGCGGGCCGAGCGCGACGGCGACTACAACAAGGCCGCCGAACTCCGGTACGGGCGAATCCCCAAGCTGGAGAAGGAACTCGCCGAGGCCGAGTCCAAGGCGAAGACCGCCGCCGACGGCGACGTCATGCTCAAGGAGGAGGTCGGGCCGGACGATATCGCCGAGGTGGTGTCGTCGTGGACCGGTGTCCCCGTGGGCAAGATGATGGAGGGCGAGACCCAGAAGCTGCTGCGCATGGAGGACGAACTGGGCAACCGGGTCGTCGGGCAACCGGAAGCCGTGCAAGCGGTTTCGGATGCCGTGCGCCGCGCCCGGGCCGGGGTCGCCGACCCCAACCGGCCCACCGGCTCGTTCATGTTCGTCGGCCCGACCGGTGTCGGTAAGACCGAACTCGCGAAGGCGTTGGCGGACTTCCTGTTCGACGACGAGCGCGCCATGGTCCGCATCGACATGAGCGAGTACAGCGAGAAGCACTCGGTGGCCCGCCTGGTCGGTGCGCCCCCCGGCTACGTCGGCTACGACCAGGGCGGCCAGCTCACCGAGGCGGTGCGGCGACGCCCCTACACGGTGGTGCTGTTCGACGAGATCGAGAAGGCCCACCCGGACGTCTTCGACATCCTGCTGCAGGTGCTCGACGAGGGCCGGCTGACCGACAGCCAGGGCCGCACGGTCGACTTCCGCAACACCATCCTCATCCTGACCTCCAATCTGGGTGCGGGCGGTGACAAGGACGCGGTCATGAACGCGGTGCGCCGCGCCTTCAAGCCGGAGTTCCTGAACCGGCTCGACGACGTGGTCATGTTCCACGCGCTCGACGAGGAACAGCTGGAGCGGATCGTCGACATCCAGCTGAACCAGCTGCAGAAGCGCCTGTCCCAGCGCCGCCTGAAGCTGGACGTGTCCGACTCGGCCCGCTTCTGGCTGGCCGTGCGCGGTTACGACCCGGCCTACGGCGCACGCCCGCTGCGCCGCCTCATCCAGCAGGCCATCGGCGACTCGCTCGCCAAGGAACTGCTGGCCGGCGAGGTGCAGGACGGTGACACGGTGAAGGTCAACGTCACCCCCGACGGCGACACCCTCATCGTCGGCCGCTGACCCCCCGGACCCGGGCCCCCGCGCGAGCTTCGGCTCGGCGGGGGCCTTGCTCGTCCCGGGCGACCGAGCCTTGCCGGTTTCGAGGTGTAACGGTCCGCGGATTGGGAACCGTCCGGTCGAGTTCGCGGCTCGGGGCGGGTCGGCCGCCTACCCTGGAGGCCATGACTGATCCGAGCGATCCGTGGTCGCGGCGGCCGGAACCGGGCCCGGGGGAGGGGCCCGCCGAGCAGGCCGCAGCTGGCGGCTACCCCTCGGATAGCGCCGCGGGCTACGGGCCCACCGAGGCCATACCCGCCGGTCCGGTCGACTATTTCGGGCAGCCGGCCGGGCCCGACTCCACCCGCGTGCTGCCGCCGGCGGACGCCCAGTGGGGTGGATACGAGACCGGCGGCGGCTACGAGCCGACCGCCGTCTACCCGGGCCAGCCCGGGTATGCCCCCATGAGCAGCTATGGCGCGCCCGGATATCCGCCGGCCGCGGGCGGGCCCGGTTACCCGGGTGGTCCTGGAATGCCGGCCGGTGGATATCAGCCCGCGGGCTTCCCGCAGCATCCGGTCCCGCCGCCCCGCCGGACCACCATGTGGATCGCGCTGACCATCGCCGCGGTCATCGTGGTCGCCATTGTCGGCGTCGCGGCGGGAACCCTGCTGTCGAACAACGATTCGTCGAACAGCGCCGCACCCGGCAGCGTCAGGACCTCCGGGTACCCGGCGCCGAGCCTGCCCGGCAACTCCTCGGCCCTGCCCCTGCCCAGCGGCATTCCCACCATCCCGGGCCTGGGCGATCTGGACGAGCTGGGTGCGAACATGGGCACCATCTCGAACAACGACGGTTCCACCCTCACCATCACCACCCTGTCCGGTGGCACGGCGACCGTGAAGAGCGACAACAAGACACAGGTGATCTCCCTGGGCAGCACCAAGGTTTCGGACTTGCCGGTCGGCGAGGTGATCATGGTCCAGGGCGACAGGAACGCCGACGGATCCATCCAAGCGAAGCTGATCATCAGCACCTCGATGCCGAGTGCTACCCGATGACACATGGTGCAAGCGGAAAAACTGACCAGCCCAAAGGTTCGCGGCGCAAGCGCGGGCAGGCGGAGCGCTCGATTCTGGACTGACAGAGCAGGGGAGCGAAGCGGAGGAGCGGAGGAGCGGGAGAATCGAGACCTCCAGCGCCGCAAACCCGCCCCGGAGCGAAGCGGACGGGCAATTAAACACAGTAGGGTAGGCGGCGATGACGGCGATATGGTTCGGGCTGGCGGCGATCGCGCTCGTGGGTGCGATCGTGCTGCTCTATTTCGATCGGCTGCAGCGGCAGCGTACCGGGCACGTGCGACAGGTCTGGGCGAAATCCCAGGGCTACACCTATGTTTCGGTGGAGCCCGCGCTCGCCTCCACCTGGCGGCGCGGCGCCCTGGCCAAGCTCGGCTACCTGTCCGCGGTGGACGTGGTGTCGGGTAACCGCAAGGGTGAGAAGTTCGTGCTCTTCGATCTGGAGGACGCCGCCACCCTGGTCGCGGTGCGCCGGCAGATCGGCTCGGACATCGACATCGACCTGCGGCTGAAAACCGCGGCGCCGCCGAAGGATCACGATCTGGAGCTGCTCGGCGCCATCGGCGACCGGGTGGTCTTCGCCACCAACCCGGACGTTGCCCGGCACGCGGTGGATCAGCGCATGGTGGCGTTCATCGAGTCGCTGCCCGACACCGTGCAGCAGCTGTGGTCCGAGGGCAACTGGACCCTGGGCATGCTGCCGGTCGGGGCCGTGGCCAAGGACTGGGAGATGGCCATCGACGCGGTGCTGCGGCTGTCGGGCCTGCTGCATGTGCTGCCGCCGGTCATCAATGCCGAGCGCGGCCGCGACGAACTCCCCGAACCCGGTCGCTCGCACCCGGTTCCCGAGGACGACGACTACGACGGCCACGACGAATTCGGCGACTTCGGCGACGACGACCGCGATCGCCCGCGCGGCCAGGACCGCCCGGCCCGCCCGCGCGCCGAGGCAGCCGACGGCTACGAGTCCCCGCTGGTCAGCGATATCGCCGGCGCGAGCGAACCGGACGACGAGCCCGAAAACTGGCGTCCCGCACTGAAAGTCGTGCCGGACCCGCGCAACCGCCCGCGCCGCAACTGGCCGCCCGCCCCCGAGGGGGAGGAGCCGGATCGGTACGACGAGGACGACCGGCGCCGCCCCGCGGACGAAGACCATTGGGCGGAACCGGAATCCGAGGATTGGCGCGACGAATCCGACTCCGACCGCGAGCCCGAGGAGGGCTGGCGCAAGGACCAGGGTCGCAGCGCCCCGCCCGGCGGCCCGTTCCATCCGGGGTTCCGCCCCTACCAGGGACCCGCGCCGAGGTGACCCACCCCGGCCGTGTCCGCGCGCGGCACGCCGCAGCCACGTGGTGTCTGCGCGAATTCGCTGCGTGTGGGTCGGTCAGGGATCAGAATGGGGGCGCAGTTCCGGTCATCGCCGACCGCTCCCCAGTCGTGCGAGTGATGGGCCGCCGATGACCGAGAGTTCCCCTGATCGTCCGGCGGGCGCCCCGCGCCTGCCGGGTGCCCACCGCCCGGTGGCCCTGATCACGGGACCGACCTCCGGCATCGGCAAGGCGTACGCCACCCGGCTCGCCGCGCTCGGCTACGACCTGGTGCTGGTGGCGCGGGATGAGGATCGGCTGGCCGCGCTGGCACACGATGTGCGGGTGCGTTTCGGTGCGCGAGCCGAGACGCTGCCCGCGGACCTGGGCCGCTCCGCCGACCTCGGCCGGGTGGCCGAACGTCTGGCACAGGGCGTCGAATTCCTGGTCAACAATGCGGGATTCGGCATGTCGGGCGAGTTCTGGACGCTGGAGCCGGAGGCCCTGCAGCAGCAACTGGATGTGAACGTCACCGCTGTCGTACAGCTGACCCGGGCGGCCCTGCCGCCCATGCTGCACGCGGCCAAGGGCACCGTGGTCAATGTGGCCAGCACCGCGGGCCTGATACCCGGACGGGGTTCGACCTATTCGGCCTCCAAGGCGTACGTCGTATCCTTTTCTCAGGGGCTGGCCGGCGGGCTGGCCGGAACCGGAGTCCGGGTGCAGGCCTTGTGCCCGGGATTCGTCCGCACCGAATTCCATGAGCGGGCCGGAATCGACATGGCCTCGCTGCCGCGACCGTTGTGGTTGAGCGTGGACGAGGTGGTGGCGGGTTCGCTGCATGATCTGGAGAGAGACCGGGTGATCAGCGTGCCCGGAATGCAGTACAAAGCGATCGTCGCGATCGCCGGGTTCATCCCACGATCCCTGGTGACCCGCCTGAACCGGGGCCTGTTCAACGCACGCGGAAGGACATAGAGAAAGCAATGCAGGTAACGACCACCGACCGGGACAGACTCGCGGCTCTGGTGCGCGACCTCGCCGTGGTGCACGGCCGGGTGACCCTGTCCTCGGGCAAGGAAGCCGACTACTACGTGGACCTGCGCCGCGCCACCCTGCACCACGAGGCGGCCCCGCTCATCGGCAAGCTACTGCGCGAACTCGTGGCGGACTGGGACTTCGACGCGGTGGGCGGGCTCACCATGGGCGCGGACCCGGTGGCGGCCGCGGTCATGCACGCGCCCGGCCGGGCCATCGACGCCTTCGTGGTCCGCAAGGCCGCCAAGACGCACGGCATGCAGCGTCAGATCGAGGGCCCGGACATCGTGGGCAAGCGGGTGCTGGTGGTCGAGGACACCACCACGACCGGAAACTCCCCGCTCACCGCCGTGCGCGCACTGCGTGAGGCGGGCGCCATCGTGGTCGGTGTGGCCACCGTGGTGGACCGTGAGACCGGCGCCGACGACATCATCGCGGCCGAGGGTCTGGAGTACCGGTCGATCCTGGGTCTGAAGGACCTCGCCCTGGGATGAGGACTTAGGTCCTTACCGAAGGGTTAACAAGACTTTGCTCTGGGCTGAACCCTTGCTCTGGGTTAGCCTGGTGCTGGTCTTACGTCCGACAAAGGTGTTGTGAAGGGTCGTGTGAGTCACCAGTGGTGAGCATTGCAATCAACAAGGGTCATCAAAATGTTGCGATGCTCGGCATCGGCGCCTACCGGCCCCAGCGCCTGGTCAGCAACGCTGAAGTGTGCGAGGTTCTGGACTCCACCCCGGAGTGGATCTTCGAGCGCACCGGCATCCACAACCGGCGCTGGATCTCCGGTGACGAGACGCTGCGCACCATGGCGGTGGCGGCGGGCAACCGGGCGCTGAACAACACCGGCATCGACCGGTCCAAGATCGGCGCGCTGCTGTTCTGCACCTCCAGCTGGCTCAAGCTGACCCCGCACGGCGCGCCGAGCGTCGCCGCCGACCTCGGGATGAACGGCATCCCGGCCTTCGACCTGACCTCCGGCTGCGGCGGGTTCGGTTACGGCCTGGGTGTCGCCACCGACATGATCCGCTCCGGCTCGGCCGAATACATCCTGGTGATCGGCGCGGAGACGATGACCGTGGGCCTGGACCCGAAGGATCGCGGCACCGCCATGATCTTCGGCGACGGCGCGGGCGCGGTCGTGGTCGGGCCCAGCGAGGAGAACGGCATCTCGCCGACCGTGTGGGGCTCCGACGGCGAGAACGCCGAGGCCATCGCGCAGGACGTCGACTTCCTGGAGTTCATGAACAAGGCGCAGCGCCTGCAGGGCACCGACCCGGCCGTCGAGCCGGTGGGCCGGATGTCGCTGCACATGGAGGGCCCCAAGGTCTTCCGCTGGGCCGCGGTCACCCTGCCGCGCGCGCTGTCGAGTGCCATCGAGCAGTCCGGCGTGCACAAGGAGGACATCGAGGTGTTCATCCCGCACCAGGCCAATGCCCGCATCAACGAGCTCATGAAGAAAAACCTCGGGCTCGCCGACGACATCCCGATGGCCAATGACATCGAGAACACCGGCAACACCTCCGCGGCCTCGATTCCGCTGGCCATGGAGGAGATGCTGGTGACCGGCAAGGCCAAGGGCGGTCAGCTGGCCCTGCTGCTCGGCTTCGGCGCGGGCCTGTCCTACGCCGGTCAGGTCGCGGTGCTGCCGCCCGCGCCGGCCGAGCCCAGCTTCTGATGGCCCGCCCGTTCCGCGCCGCGTTCGTCGGCGCGGCGGCGGTGACGGTGTTCGGCGCCGTCACCGGCCGCGAGAAATTGCAGTGGGCCGCAAAGCCTTTGCTGATGCCGCTGCTGGCGGCCGATGTGGCGGTGAACGGCGCGGCCCTGCATCGCACCGATCGCACGGTGCTGCTCGGGTCGCTGGCCGCGGCCACGGTCGGCGACGTATTGCTCATCGACCCCGATGACGATCGCCGATTGATAGCCGGCGCTTCGTCCTTCGCGGTCATGCAGACCGGATATTCGTGGTTGTGGTTCCGGCGCGGCGGCCGGCCGCGCGCGCAGATCGCGGCTCCGCGCCTGGCGGCCTGGCTGGGCGCGGCGACGCTGATGCGGTTCAAGGCCCCGGCGATCGCGGTGCCGCTCACCGCCTACGGCGCGACCCTCGGCACGGCGGCCACGCTGGCGTCCGATCCGGAACTGGCCCCGGACGCGAAGAATATTGCGGGCGTGAACATTCCGAATGCGGACCCGCGCAGCCGATTGGGCGTGGGTGCGCTGTTGTTCACGCTGTCCGACGGATTGATCGTGCTGCGGCGCGTTTTCGCGCGCGGTGAGAAGTCGCGCCGGATCAGTGAGGGCGTCATTCTCGGCACGTATGCCGCCGCGCAATACCTGCTCGCGGATCCCCGCGCGCATCGGTAGCCATATCGGTAACCGAATAGGTCACCCTATCCGTCATCGGCAACCGTTACCGGTCATCGAATTCGATTGGAAAAGAACCCCATCCCGAGTTTCGGGATGGGGTTCCGGTGTTTTTATCCCCGAGGGATCAGGGCAGGACCTGCGGAATGGCATCCGGGTCGACCGCGCCGACGAGCAGGCCGATCAGCGCGCCCTGCAGCGCCGGGCCGAGGGCGCAATCCCGCTGCCGCCATTCGAGATCCGTGGAATTGTGCTCGGCACCACTATTCGGTGACGCGTGCCATTCCGGGGATTGCGGATAGCAGTTCGCGGCCCGCGCCGGATTCCGTCCACCATGCGGTATGGCCGAGAAAGTACTCTTCGTAGGCGATTTCGGCATTCTTCGTATTGCCGCCGGGGACGACGCCGAGGAAGTAGTCGATCTCGGACAGCTCGTACTCGCAATGCACGAGGGGGAGCAGCGCCGGGAGGGCGCGCCGCTCGGCGGCGTTCAGCGGCCGGACCGATTCGTAGCCCTGGAGCAGCACGCGTACCTGGTCGAATCGCACCTGCGCCGGTCCGCCGTCGCGGATCGAAATCCAGTCCACGGCACTGCGTTCGATGGCGGTGGCGAGATCGTGGACGGCGGTGGTGCGGTCGCACAGGCCGAAGTCGATGACGGAGGTGACGGCGCGGTCGCGCCAGAGCAGGTTCGTGCCGTGCCAATCATTGTGTGTCCACAGCGGTTCCAGGTCCGCGAGCAGCGGCCGGAGCCGTTCGTAGGCCGGGAGGTGGACGCGTTCCAGGTCGGCCCGCCAGTCGCGTTCGGCGAGGAATGCGCCGACGGCTGGGCGTTCGGCGGCCCGATTCGCCACGGCCGCAAGGGGATCGGTGGAGGCGAAGAGGGTGAAGCCTGCCAGTAGCGGCCGGGGCGGGCGGCGTGGCGCCTCGTATCCCGCGGCGGCCAGGTGCAGACGGGCCAGCAGGCGCCCGGCCGCGGCCGCCCCGTCGAGGGAGCGGTACGGCGTCCAGGAGAAGACGCCCTCGTACTCGTCGCGCCCGTCACCCGATTCCTGGACCTCGTAGGCGAAATCGCCCAGGTCGACCGTGTGCCGTACGCGCGGCACCGGAATTCCTTGCGAGCGTAGGTGATCCATGAAACGGTGCTCCTCGCCGAGCGCGGCGGCGTCGCGCAGCGCCCGGGGGAGGCGTTTGACGATGAGGTCGTGCCCGTCCGCCGGGCGTACCCGGGCGGTCGCCGACAGTGGTCTCGGGCTGCGCCACACGATCGCCGCGTCCGTGCCCAGCACCGCGTCCACCTCGGCGGAAGTCAGTGCGGGCCAATCGGGTTCGACCAGCGGGTCGAATCCCATGCCGTAGACGCGGCCGTCGGTCATCCCCGCCGGACCCGCACCAGGAGCGCGGTCACCGCCGCGGCCGCCAGGAACGAGTAGAGCGAGGCCGAGGACCACCAGCCCGGATGCACGCCGAGCATGTCCTGTGCCCGGGTCCAGAATGTCGCCCACCAGCTGATGGAGCCGGGATTGAACAGCTGGTACACCACGAAGCCGATGGCCCATGGCAGCAGCATGAGCGGCCGGGCGGGTGCGTCCTGCGCCAGATTCCAGTCGCGGCGGCCCTGGCCGAGGAAGTAGTCGACGATGAGCACCGCGCACAGCGGCACGAAGACCGAGCCGACCAGATAGAGGAAATTCGCGTAGCTGCTGAAGTCGCGCACCGGCAGCGCCAGCAGTGTCACCGCCACACCGACCAGCCCGGCCAGCAGTCGCCGATCCACCCGCGGCAGCAGGTTCTGGATGGACATGGCCGTCGAATACACATTGGCGAAGGACTGGTCCGACTCGCGCAGCACCAGTACCGCGAAGAAGACCCAGCCCGCGGTGACGCCCAGGAAGGAGTCGAAAACGTGGTCGGCATTGCCGCCCGCCTGCAGGATGGCGATGATGCCCAGCAGGTAGCACCACACCTGGGCGATCGAGTAGCCGACCACGGTGGCCCCGGCGGCGGTTTTCGCCGAGCGGGAGTGCCGGGTGTAGTCGGCGGCCAGCGGCACGAACGAGATGGATACGGCCAGGGTGGTGTCGACGGCGGGCCAGAACCCGCTCCAGCTGGTGCCGTGCTGCACCGGAATCGGTTGCCGCAGTAGCTGAATCGTGAAGTAGAGCATGGCGACGGCCACCGCCACCGAGACGTATTTGCGCAGCGCCCGCACCGCGGACAGCGGCCAGATGGCCATGGTGGTGGACAGCGTGCCCGCCGCGACGATCACCACCCAGTGCGGTACCCGGTCGTGGGTGAGCGCCGAGACGCCGAGCGCGATGACGGTCAGCTCGTACACGCCCCAGCCGATGCACTGCACGATATTGGCGACCGTCGGCAGGTACGACAGCCGCGTCCCGAACAGGCCGCGCAGCACCGCCATGGCCGGTGCGCCGGTGCGGGCCCCGACGGCGCCCGGTCCGGCCACCATGGCCGCGCCGACCACGGTGCCCAGGACGGTCGCCAGCAGCGCCCCGGCCAGCGGCAGCGGCGGGTTCCCGGTCGGGAAGAGCACGTACGCGGCACCGCTGAAGCCGATGAGACTGACGCCGAGATTGAGCCAGAACGCCGCCTGATCCGTGAACCCCAGCGTGCGCGGCGGCTGAGTGTCGAGCACCAGCGGCGCTTCCCTGCGGTCGGGTTTCTCGGCGATCGTCATGCCCAGGAGCCTACGGCCCGAATCGTGCGAATCCGGCACTGAGCTGGATATATATCAGAGGCAGAGGATGATCCGGTCCCGGTTCTGCGGGTCGACGCGGATCGAAATCGTGCCGCCCACAGCGATTCTCGGTTTCACCACCGGTTCGACATCGAAGACGATGCTGCCGTAGTAGGTCTCCGAGCCCGGCACCACGAGTTCGAGATCGAGTTCGGTGATCTCGGTGCAGTGGTCGGTGCGCTGCAAGGGGTGGACCGCTTCGATGTTCGCCCAGCCCTCGAGCCCGTGCCGGCGTAGTCTGCGGTCGGAGCGGCTGGGGCGCTGGGCGAACAGCATGCCCAGGCCCAGGAACGTTCCGAAGAGACCGACCAGTGTGACGATCTGGACCGGCACCGTACCCGGCGGGGTGAGCGGGACCAACCACCCCAGCCACAACCCGAGTGCGACGAGATATGCCGCCGTCACTCCGAGCACCGTACGAGCTATACGCGCGTGGTCCATGACACCCTCCAACCACGGCCTATCAGAATTCCAGGATAGTCCCGATGCTTGTTCCGTGTGGGTCGATCAGGCGAGGTCAGAGGGCTGGTGGGTCAAACGGGCACGCCGGATGTGCGGAGCGCGGTGAGAGTGTCCAGATCGAGCGGCAGGTCGAGGCCGTCGAGGCCCAGGGTGACCTGTCCCGAGTACTCACCGGTCGGTAGGTATCGACCGTCCCGCAGCCGATGGGTCAGCAGCCGCAGCGACTCCTCGGTCTCCAGCAGCCAGTAGTGCCCGATCCCCGCCGCCGCGTACTCGGCGAACTTCATGACCCGATCCACCCGGCGCGAACCCGGCGACACGATCTCGATGGCCGCCAGCACATCCCCCGGCCGCACCCGGGTGGCGTGCTCGGCCCCGGCCGTACCGCCCACGATCAGCACATCCGGCACCCGCACGGTCGGCGGCGTGCCGTCGTCGATGATCAATTCGATGCGCGCCATGGCGGCCACCCGCCGGGGCAGCGCCCGCTCCAGCTGAGCGGCCAGACGCCATACCGCGAGCTGATGCCGCGGCGGCTGCGGCGCCACCACCAGCACGCCGTCCACCAGTTCGCGGCAGTGCCGATTGTTCTCCGGCAGCAGCGACCACTCCTCGATGGTCAGGAGGTGATTCGGCCAGTATTCAACCGATTTCAGCAATTCCGCGGAACTCGATCGAGTCATGGGGCCAGTCTTCCACGCCCGGCAACCGTGCAGCGATGTTTCAACCCCGCAACCGCAGAACGGCGAGTACCCGCCGATGGTGCAGATCCGAGGGCGGCAATTCCAGCTTGGAGAAGATGTTGCCGATGTGCTTCTCCACCCCGCGTTCGGTCACCGACAGGGCCCGGGCGATGGCCGCGTTCGACAGTCCCTGGGCCATGGATTCCAGCACTTCACGCTCGCGCGGGGTGAGCCGGGCCAGCGAATCCTGTTGCCGGGCAGCGCCCATGAGCTGGCCGACCACCTCCGGATCCAGCGCGGTGCCGCCGGTGGCGACGCGGCGCAGCGCCTCGGTGAAATCGCCGACGTCGGCCACCCGGTCCTTGGGCAGGTAGCCGACGCCGCCCGCACCGGCGGCCAGTAACTCGGTGGCATAACGGGTTTCGATCCACTGCGAGAACACCAGCACCCCGGTGCCGGGATAACTGCGGCGCAGCGCGAGCGCGGCCAGCAGGCCCTCGTCGGTGAAGCTGGGCGGCATGCGGACGTCCACCACGGCGACATCCGGCAGCCGGTCGGCGACCGCGGCGTGCAGACCGGTCGCGTCGCCCACCGCGGCCACCACCTCGAACCCGCGCTCCGCCAGCAATGCGGTGAGGCCGTCGCGCAGAATGGCATTGTCCTCCGCGATGACCACCCGCAGCGGCTGGTTCGCGGTGTTCGCGTCCTCGTCGTCCGGAGTGTTCACAGCCTCGATCATTGCGGCCCGGCCAGCGGCAGCACCAGCGTGACCACGGTCGGGCCGCCGATGGGGCTGTCCACCGTGAGCGTGCCGTCCACCGCGCGCGCCCGCTGCGCCAGCCCCGAAAGCCCGCCCACCACAACGCCTTCGCCGGGCCCGCCCACTGGTTGCAGCGCACCGCCCTGGCCGTTGTCGCGCACGCTCACCGCCAGCGCATCCGTCCCCGCCGGCAGCACCGCCACCCAGATCCGGTTCGCGGCAGCGTGTTTCACCACATTGGTGAGCAGTTCCGCGACCGAGAAATAGGCGATGGCCTCGATGGCCGGGCTGGGCCGCAGCGGCAGCAGCACCCGCAGCTCCACCGGCAGCGCGCAGCGGGCGGCCAGGGTCTCCAGCGCCGGTTCCAGCCCGAGTTCGAGGGCGGGTGGATGGATGCCGCGCACCAGTTCCCGCAGTTCGGTCAGTGCCTCCTTGGATCCGGTGCGGGCCTGGGCGATCAGCTCGGCGGCGTCGCCGCCCGCCGCGATCCGCTCCTCGGCGCGGCCCAGCATCATGGCGATGCCGACCAGTCGCGCCTGGGTGCCGTCGTGCAGGTCGCGCTCCAGTCGGCGCAGGGTGGCGGTGAAGTCGTCGACCGCCGCGCGGCGGCTCTCGCGCAGGCCGGCCAGCTCGAGATCGCGGGCGGTCGGGGTCAACAGCCACAGCGCGAGCACGCGGTGCAGGAAGCAGACGCCGCGGATCAGCCACGGCAGCAGGAAGCAGCCGAGCACGCCGAGCGCCGCGAAACCCAGGACGCGCGGCCAGGTGTCGAGGTAGTAGTCGCCGAACTGGATCATCGACCGGTGCGATACGCCGCGTTCGTCCACATTGGCCGGATCCATGAGTGCCCACGGAATCGGCGACAGCGCAACGAAACCCGTCACCGCCACCGCCGTCAGCACGCCGTAGCCGATCACCACGCCCAGCAAGCCGTCGAGGATCAGGAACAGCAGGGCGCGGTAGGAGGTCCGATCGGTGAAGGCACTGCGCAGCCAGCCGATCGGCCCGGGCCGAAAGGTGAACGGGGGCGGCTCGGGCATGGCCGCGTCGAGCAGCACCGCGCCCAGCACCCGATGAATGCGGCCCCACACCCGCCCGCCGAGGATCATGGCCGCCAGCACCGGGATGCCCAGCACGAACACCGAGAGGTACAGGCTGCCGCCGATACCCAGGAACAGATAGAACGCGGCGGCACAGCCCAGCCCGAAAACGATGATCAGGTAGGCGAATTCCTTCCAGGTGCGCGCCCGGAACGGCGTGACCAGGAAGGTCCGCAGCACGGACGCGGGGTTGGGGCGGGGGCCCGGATCCGATTGCGGCGCGGGCGGATCGAGCACGATGCTGGGTAGGGCGGCCGTATCGCTCATGGATTCATGGTCGCGGGCGGCGCGGTGCGGTGGCGAGGGAGCAGCCCAGAAAATATTCGGTGTAGCCAGCACGACCACCTAGCATTCAGCCATGACCTACGACGCGCCCCCGCCGGGCTGGGATCCGCAGTCCCAGGGCTACCAGCAGCAGCCGGGCTACAACCAGCACTCCGGCTACCCACAGGGCTACCCTCCGCAGGCGCCCGGCTACTACCCGCCCGGCTACTACGGCGCGCCGGCGCCGGATCATCCGCAGGCGGTGGTCGTGTTGATCCTCGGCATCATGAGCCTGGTGTTCTGCCAGCTGCTCGGTCCGGTGGCCTGGATCATGGGCGGCAAGGCCCGCCGGGAGATCAGCGAGTCGAACGGCATGATCGGCGGCAGCGGCATGGTGACGGCCGGCTGGATCTGCGGCATCGTCGCCACCGCGCTGATGGCCCTGGTCATCCTGTTCATCGTGCTCGCGATCATCGTGGGCGCGGTCGGCTCCTCGCACTAGGCAACTACCATCGCCGGGGTGAGTTCCGCCCCGACCGCCCACGAACCGCCGACCCCCGGACCGACCGAATGGGGTGAGCATCCGCACGGCGTCGGACCGTGGCGCGAGGAGTTCGGCACCGAGCCGCCGGACGATCCGCGCCTGGACCCGGACCTGCTCGAGCACGGCGACCGGCGCAATGTGGTGGATGCCTACCGGTATTGGCGGCGCGAGGCCATCGTCGCCGATATCGACAGTCGCCGGCACCCGTTCCATGTGGCCATCGAGAACTTCGGGCACGACGCCAATATCGGCACGGTGGTGCGCACGGCCAATGCCTTCGCGGCGGCGGCCGTGCACATTGTCGGGCGCAAGCGGTGGAATCGCCGCGGGGCCATGGTCACCGACCGCTACCAGCACATTCACCATCACGCCGACATCGATGAGCTGCTGCGTTTCGCGGCCGGCGAGGGACTGACGGTGGTGGCGGTGGACAACGTCCCCGGCGCGGTGCCGCTGGAGACCGCGGCGCTGCCGCGCGCTTGCCTGCTGCTCTTCGGCCAGGAGGGCCCGGGCGTGAGCGAGGCCGCGAAAGCGGGCGCGCTGCTGACCGTTTCGATCGCGCAGTTCGGCTCGACCCGCAGCATCAATGCCGGTGTCGCCGCGGGTATCGCCATGCACGCCTGGATCCGCCAGCACGCCGACCTCACCACCGCCTGGTGAGCTGGACGACTCTCGGTAACAAATCAGCCACGAGCGCAGTGCCCGACTGGCACGATAAGTCCTATGACTTCGCGGACCGGACGCAATATCGAGCCGACCGCTGCCCTCTGGTCGGAGCGAGCCGACCTGGCGGAGTCCGCGATCCTCTCGCGTCACCTACGTAAGTTGTGGGGCTGTCCCGGCACCCAGCTCGGCGTGGTGGGCTGGCCCGCCACCAAGGGTGAGCGGGTTTTCGCCTTCTGGCACTACTGGTGGCAGGCCCACCTGATCGACTGCGCGGTCGACGCCGCCAATCGCGCGCCGACCCCCGCCCGGCAGCGCCGCCTCTGGTCCATCGCCCACGCCTCGCGCCTGCGCAATATCACCGGCTGGACCAACAACTACTACGACGACATGGCTTGGCTGACAATCGCTTTGGAGCGGGCCGAACGCACCCAGGGCGTGGCTGAGGTGCGCGGCGCGCTGCTCACTCTGGAGAAGACGCTGGCCAACGGGTTCGATCCGGAGTTCGGCGCGGTCCCCTGGCGCAAGGGCTCCGACTTCTACAACGCCCCGGCCAACGGCCCGGCAGGCATCGCCATGGCGCGGCTGGGCCGCTACCACCTGGCACAGGAACTGGCCGACTTCCTCGACGCCAACCTGCGCGACAAGGAGACCGGCCTCATCTTCGACGGCATCCACCTACCCTCCGGCGAGGTCGAGAAGCCGGTCTACAGCTACTGCCAGGGCGTGACGCTCGGCCTGGAAACCGAACTCGCGGTGCATACCGGCGAACCCCGGCACGCCGAGCGCGCGGTCCGGCTGGTGGACGCGGTCGAGGAGCATCTGACCGCGGACGGCGTGGTGGTCGGCGACGGCGGCGGGGACGGCGGCCTGTTCAACGGCATTCTCATCCGCTACCTGGCGCTGACCGCCCTCATGCTGCCCGGCGACGACCCCGCGCAGGTGACCGCGCGCCGCAAGGCCGCCGCGATGGTGCGCGCGTCCGCGCACGCGGCCTGGGAACACCGCCTGGACGTGGAGGGGGAGCCGCTGTTCGGCGCGGATTGGCGGCAGCCCGCGCGACTTCCGGGCATCGCGGGCGCGGGCGGCTTCGAGGGCGGTTCGGTGACCGCCTCGCGCAGCCCGGAACGCGATCTGTCGGTGCAGCTTTCGGGCTGGAAGCTGATGGAGGCCGCGCACACGGTGACGGCCGCCGGACTGTAATCGTTCAGGCGCGCGGCAGCCGGGGCAGCGGCACCGTCGCGGCCTCTGCCACGTCGAGGTCGAAATCCTCGGCGGGACGTGCCATTTCGACGCGGTACTGCCGCACGCCCAGGACCGTGCCGAGCACCAGCCCGACCACCAGGGTTCCGATGACCGCGGGCATGAGCCAGGACATGTTCTCCAGGAAGCTGCCCGCGTAGTAGCTGGCCAGCAGGATCACCGGCGCCCAGATGACCGCGCCGACGGACGACGCGATGGTGTATTTGCGGTGGTCCATCCCGGCCGCGCCCGCGACCAGCGGGCACAGCGTGCGCACCCACGGAATCCAGCGGGCCACCAGCACCGCCAGGAACCCGTGCTTGTGCAGCATGTCCGAAACCCGCTCGAGATTGCGGGTATTGATGTACTTCCCGTTCTTGCGCGCCACCAGATGGTGTCCGGCGCGCTGGCCGAAGACGTACCCCACCTGGTTGCCGGCGATGGCCGCGATCATGGTGCCGATCGACAGCGCCCAGACCTGCCCCTCGCCGACCTGCGAGGCCAGCACCACACCGGCGGTGATGAGCATGGAGTCACCGGGCAGGAACAGCCCGATGATGAGTGCGCACTCCAGGAAGACGAAGGTGAGAACCACGGTCCAGACGAGCACTGGTCCGGCTGTCTCGAGCGGGCCGAATCCGCCGGAGGCGGAAAGAAAAGCAGGGCCGCCGGAGGCGGAGAGAACGGCAGGGCCGCCCGATGCGAGGGTTAGCGGGGTGGTCGACACCGAAGGGCTCAGTGGGTCGGCTCGTTCGTCGAGGTGGCGTACTCGGCGTGTTCCGGGGCCTGGCCGCGGTGCAGCAGATTCTTCGCGACCGCGATGATGCCCGGGAGAATGGACACGAACACGATCAGCAGGAAGATCGCCTCGACGTTCTTACGAATGAATTCGACATTGCCCAGGAAGTAACCGAGCACGGTGACGCCGCCGCCCCACAGCACCGCGCCGATGATGTCGACGGTGGCGAACTTGCGGTAGTCCATCTTCGAGACACCGGCCAGCACCGGCATGAAGGTGCGCACGATGGGCACGAAGCGGGCCAGCACGATGGTCTTGGGTCCGTGCTTCTCGAAGAACGCGTGCGTCTCGGTGATGTAGTGCTGCTTGAAGAAGCGAGTGTCTTCCTTCTTGAACAGCGCCGGGCCGATGCTGCGGCCGATCCAGTAGCCGCTCTGGTCGCCGAGCCAGGCCACGAACGCGGTCGCGGGCACCAGCCACCAGATGTTCATGCCGGCCGGCGGGTGTGCCTGGGCCGCCAGCAGACCGCCGGTGAACAGCAGCGAGTCGCCGGGCAGGATCGGGAACAGCAGACCGGTCTCGATGAAGACGATGGCCAGGATCGCCGGGAGCACCGCGTGCTGCAGCCAAGTCTCCGTCAGGAGGTGCATTGGATCCAAGATCGCGGGGAGCGCGGCATTGGTCGTCACGGCATCGGATACGGCCAGCAAGGTCACGGCCACCACAGTACCGGTAGCCCGGACATCACACCGAACGTCGAAGCAACCTCACAAACTTGTGGGGTATGTGAGGCCATTGCCCCGGAGAAAAGGGGCTGTCCTATCGTGTGAGCTGACAGAATTTTGTAGTACGCACCACACACAACACGGAGGTCATTGTGCCCATCGCGACTCCGGAGATCTACGCCGAGATGATTGCTCGGGCCAAGCAGAACTCCTTCGCGTTCCCCGCCATCAACTGCACCTCGTCGGAGACCATCAACGCGGCCATCAAGGGCTTCGCGGACGCCGGCAGTGACGGCATCATCCAGTTCTCGACCGGCGGTGCGGAATTCGGTTCCGGTCTGGGCGTGAAGGACATGGTGACCGGTGCGGTCGCGCTGGCCGAGTTCGCGAACGTGGTTGCCGCGAAGTACGACGTGACCATCGCGCTGCACACCGACCACTGCCCGAAGGACAAGCTGGATACCTTCGTGCGCCCGCTGCTGGCCATCTCGGCCGAGCGCGTGAAGAACGGCCTGAACCCGCTGTTCCAGTCGCACATGTGGGACGGTTCCGCGATCCCGATCGACGAGAACCTGGAGATCGCCAAGGAACTGCTGAAGCAGGCGCACGCGGCGAACATCATCCTCGAGGTCGAGATCGGCGTCGTCGGCGGTGAAGAGGACGGCGTCGAGGCCGAGATCAACGAGAAGCTCTACACCTCGCCCGAGGACTTCGAGAAGACCATCGACGCGCTGGGCTCCGGGGAGAACGGCCAGTACCTGCTGGCCGCCACCTTCGGCAATGTGCACGGTGTGTACAAGCCGGGCAATGTGGTGCTCAAGCCCGAGGTGCTGGCCGAGGGCCAGCGGGTGGCCGCCGCCAAGCTGGGCCTGGGCGCGGACGCGCAGCCGTTCGACTTCGTCTTCCACGGCGGTTCGGGCTCGCTGAAGTCGGAGATCGAGGACTCGCTGCGCTTCGGCGTGGTGAAGATGAACGTCGACACCGACACCCAGTACGCCTTCACCCGCCCGGTCGCCGGCCACATGTTCGGCAACTACGACGGCGTCCTGAAGATCGACGGCGAGGTCGGCAACAAGAAGGTCTACGACCCGCGCAGCTACCTCAAGAAGGCCGAGACCTCGATGGCGGCCCGCGTCGTCGAGGCCTGCAACGACCTGAACTCTGCGGGACGTTCGATCAGCGCCAAGTAAGCTCAACGGTCGGGATTCCGCTGCAACGAGCGGAATCCCGGGCAATTTTCGAGCGGCGGGCGCGCCGCGGTCTCTATCGAGGCAGGTGGCATGACTGTCGATGTGCGGGTCCTGGGCCCCGTGCAGCTGTTGGTCGCCGGTCGGTCCGTGCCGGTCGGCGGCCCCAAGCCGCGTGCGCTGCTGGCGGCTCTGACCGTGAACCGGCGGCGCGCGGTGTCCTCACAGGCGCTGGCCGACATTGTCTGGAACGACGATCCACCGGACTCCTATCAAGCGAGTCTGCAGGTGTTCGTCTCGAATATTCGCAAGTCCCTGCGCACCGCCGGGATCGACCCGGTGGCGCTGCTGCGCACCGAATCCTCCGGCTACCGGCTGGAGATCGAGGACGACGAGTGCGATCTCGGGCGCTTCGAGACGCTGCGCCGCGAGGGTTCGGAGGCCGCCTCGATCGGCGACCCCACCGCCGCGTCCCGGCTCTTCGGCGAGGCGCTGGCGGAATGGAGCGGCCGCGCCCTGGACGATCTGTCCGGCCTCGGCTTCGCGGAGAGCTTCGCCACCGCCATGGACGAGGAGCGGCTGCTGGTCGCCTCCGCCCGCATCGACTCCGAAATCGCTTTGGGCCGAGCCTCTTCCGTGGTCGGCGAGCTGGTGTCGATGACCAGCGCGCATCCGCTGCGGGAGCCGCTGTGGGCGCAGCTCATCACCGCGCTCTATCTGTCCGGCCGTCAGGCCGACGCGCTCGACGCCTGCCGCCGGGTGCGCACCGTGCTGGCCGACGAGCTCGGCATCGATCCCGGTCCCGCGCTCATCGCGCTGGAGCAGAAGGTGCTGCGTCAGGAACCGTTGAGCACCGGGCAGATTCACGAGGTCGAGCGCATGGCCAAGGCCATGACCGAGACCGTCACCGAGATGCCGCGCGCCGTGCGTGCCGGGCAGCTGCGACTGTCCGACGGCCGGATGGTGCCGATCGGCCCGAACGGCATGAAGATCGGCCGCATGACGGACAACGATCTGGTGCTCGACGATCCGAAGGCCAGCCGATACCACGCGCAGATCACCCCGAGCCGGGCCGGGCTGCTCATCAAGGACCTGCACTCCGCCAACGGCATCTACATCAACGAGGAGTCCATCGAATCGGCCGCCGTGCTGGCCGACGGGGACGCCATCCGGATCGGCACCACCGTGCTCACCTTCCAGGCCTTGCGCTGAGCCGTCGCTGTATTACGCTGCTGCACTGTCCGTTTCGGTTCGCGGTGCGGCGGCGGTAGGCTCGCGGGTCTCGATTCGGTCGAGATCGGTCGAGTACCGGCGGTTCGCCCGGTTCCGGGGGTAGGGTCTCTGCCCGGATATATCCGAGAGCCCGTTTGTCGGAAGGTTGAGTGCATGGCCAAGCGGCTGGTGGCAGCTGCGGGGGCGGTGATCGTCGGGGCGGGCGTACTCGCCGGAATGGGCGGGCCGGTCGCGGTGGCGGATCCGGATCCGGGTGCGGCACCGGCCGTTCCGGGTATCGGGCCCTGCAGCACCGACGCCAAGCCCGGACACGAGTCGCTGGTCCCGAAGACCGTCGAGGTCCCCGTGCCCTATCCGGTGGTCACGGTCGACACCGGGCCGGTGCCGGAGAACACCAAGCGCGTGGCGATGGCGTTGCCGCCGGATCCGTGCGTGAACCCGTGCCCGGACCTCACCGACACTCCCGCTCCGCCACCGGGACTCGCCGAACAGCTCGGCCTCCCCAAGCTGATCGTGCGGCCGCAACCGTTCAATTTCGCTTTGCCCAACCCGAATCCGCCGGCGCTGCCGCCCGGTCCCGATCCGGCGCACCCGCCGGTCGAGGCCGCCGCCCAGGTGCCCGCCCGGCCGACGCCGCAGGTCTCCGACGTGCGCGAGGTATCCAAGCTGACCGGCGCCGACTCGGTGAACCGCACCGACAAGCGCTGGCAGGTCCAGGGCACCGACCTGGGCATCATGTGGCAGAGCGCGCCGGACGAGATCGCCATCGCCTTCGGCGACACCGTCGGCCGCGACTTCCACCCGCCGGGCGGCATGGGTGAGGACTGGCGCTCGAACCTGCTGGCCTTCAGCAAGAACCGGGACCTGGAGAACGGTGTGGTCTTCGACCGCATGGTCACCGACGACCGCTGCCACGCCGCCGAACTGCTGAGCAGCCGCAAGCTGGACAATATCGAGATCACCACCATCCCGACCTCGGGCTTCGCCATCGGGGACCGGCAGTACCTGAGCTACATGTCGATTCGCACCTGGAACAGCGTGCCCGGCACCTGGTACACCAACTACGGCGGCATCGCCTACTCCGACGACCACGGCGAGCACTGGACCAAGGATCCGTACGCCAAGTGGGAGAACATCTTCGGCCTCTCCAACTTCCAGGTGACGGCCATGGTGCCGCAGGGGGACTGGGTCTACATGTTCGGTATCCCCAACTCGCGGCTCGGCGGGGTGGGGCTGGCCCGGGTGCCGAAGGACCAGGTGCTCAACCCCACGGCCTACCAGTACTGGAACAGCGGCTCCTGGATACCCGAGACGAACGGATCGGTCACGGTCACACCGATTGTCGACGCGCCCGCCGGTGAGCTGTCGGTGCGCTACGACGAGAGCCGCAAGGTGTGGCAGATGAGCTACCTGGACACCGCCAAGGCGGCACTCGTTGTGCGGGAATCGGATACGCCGCAGGGCGCGTGGTCCGACAGCGCGGTCACGGTGAGCGCACTGCAATTCCCGGAGCTGTACGGCGGCTTCATCCATCCGTGGTCCACCGGCAACGACATGTACTTCACCCTGTCGACCTGGAGCGACTACAACGTCTACCTGATGCACGCCACGGTGAACTAGCACTCGAAGCGAGTGTGCCGCGTGGCAGGTGCGGCGCATCCGTTTCTTGTTCTTCGGTTGCCAACCGCAGCAACTGATTTCGTAATGGTCGGGGTAACTCCTGGGGTACGCCCGAATTAGATTCGGCACACGCCCGCCGGCACGCGTGCGCGGCGGGCGACGGCTCTTTGCCGGGCGCTGAAGTTCCGGGGAGGCGGGGAGCTCTCAGCTGTGCGCTGAAGTCTCGGGGAGGCGGGACAGCCGGATCTCGGCGATCGCGCGGCCGAAGAGCTTCTTGCCCTCGGAGGTCGCGCCCAGTACGACGGTGGCCGCGCCCCGGGCGGCGTCCACCGACTTCACCTTGCCGGTGAACTCGACGATGGTCGGGGCGGTCGGCTCGACCGGCACGAAGCCGGAGAAGCGGACGCTGAACTTGCCCAGTGCCGACGGATCGCCCAGCCAGTCCACCAGGTAGCCGGCGGTCAGGCCCATGGTGAGCATGCCGTGCGCCACCACGGTGGGCAGGCCGACCAGGGTGGCGGCGGTGTCGCTGAAGTGGATGGGGTTCGGGTCGCCGGAGACGCCCGCGTAGTTGACCAGGTCGCCGCGGGTGACCGGCACCTTGGCGGCGGGCAGCTCGGTGCCGGCGGTCAGGGTGCCGGCGGTGGGGATGGTGTGGACCGGCTGCGGCGGGGCGGGGGCGGCCAGCTCGGCGACCTCGTCGGGGGCCAGCAGAACCAGACCGGTCGGGTCGCCGTCGAATTCGCCGGGCTCGACCACATGGCCGTGCATGACCACGCCCGAGACCGTCTCGACCGTGGCCGGATCGATCTCGACGCCCTTGCGGGCCACGATGGTGGTGGTGGCGACCAGCACCGGCAGCGCGTCGGCATCGGTGAGGGTGACCTTGACGGTGACGAAGTCGTTGTCGCCGAAGCTGCGGATGTTCTCGACGACGACGTCCACCCCGAGGCGGTCCTCGGCCAGGATCGGGCGGTAGTACTCGAAGATCTGATCGGTCTGCAGGATCTGCGAGACGTCGTACTCGGTGAGCACCGATCCGATCAGCGAGCGGGTGGTGGCCGCACCGATCACCGACGCGAAGGTCGGGGAGGCGAGCAGGCCGCCGTAGCCGAGCGCCGCGGCGGCGGCCTCGGTGTGGTGACCGGGGTGATCGTTGCGCACCGAACGCGCGAACTCGCGGATCTTCTCGCGGCCGACGTCGTAGTGATCACGGACACGGAAGTGCCGTCCGACCAGCTCGGCCGCGGTGGCTTCAGTAGCCTCTGCCGTTTCCGGCATGGTGTTCAGCTCCCTGCAAATCGAAACCCGGTGGGCCCGCACCACTTCTGCCGGACACTGCCCGCACGAATCGGACAATGTCCTGGACGGTGTACAACCGCTGAAGTGCCGGAATGCCGAAATGGCTGGCCCAGACAATCCGGCACACTGTACCGACGTGCCGGACTGTTGACCAGGTCTTTGTGATGTTCATCGCGACCGGGGCCGCAAATGCGTCAGGAAATTTTCCGGGAGCCGATCAGTGCCCGTTCTGCGGGTCGCACACCTTCCACGAACCACCCTCGTTGCGCAGATCGAAGGTGCGTGCGGACGTCTTCGACGGGTCCGCCGCGGTGTACACGGTCGCCTGCGCCAGCGCGGCGTCGCCGGTGATCTGAATGGCGTCGACGCTCTTCACCTGGGGAATGCTCTTCTGGTCCTGCGAGGTCTTGTACACGCTCGCGAACTGGTCGGCCGAGATCTTCTGGTAGAAGTCGTGCTGCGCACCGCAGGTCACGGCCCGCAACGCGTCCAGATTCCCGGACTTCAGCGCGTCGGTGTACGTGGTGATCGTCTTCTGCACCAAGGCTTCCGGCGAGTTGTTGCTCTGGTGCTTCACCACACCGAACACCACGCCGGCAATGGCGATCACCGCGATCACGGCCGCCGCCACGATGATCCACAGCTTCTTCGACACACCGCCCACGGCCGGCGTGGTCCCGGCGGCTGCCTCGGCGGCGGCCGGAACCCGCTGCGGCTGCGCCAGAATGCGCGGTCCATCCCCTTGAACATCCTGCGGCCCAGCCGGTCCCGGGCCACCCGGCACCGGACCCCGCTGCATACCCTGCGGTGCATTCGGTCCCTGGGGTGCATTCGGTCCCTGGGGGGCGTGGGGTCCCTGCGGTGCATTGGAGCCCGGCGCGCCCGGTCCCTGCGGGCCGCGCGGACCCTGCGGCGGCGCACCCGCCCCGACCCGCTGCGGCGGGGCGATACGCGGACCGCCGATGGGCTGGCCCGGCATGGTCGGCTGCATATCCGCCGGTGACGGCGCGGTCGCGGGCCGGCGCGGCCCCATCGGCGGCCGCGGCGGCGACGGCCGGGTCTCCTCGACCGGCGCGTCCGGCGCCGGCGCGTTCCCCTTCGGACCCACATTCCGCGGCCCCGCGTTCACCCGCGGCGTCTGCGGCGGCTTGCTGACCGCCCGCCCCTGCGGCCCCGACACCCGGATCTTCTCGGTCGCCTGGTCCCCGGACACGATCGGCAATGCCGTGGTGGCGTCCTCCGCTGGGCTCGGAACCTTCTTGATCACAACGGTTTTCGCGTCCCCGCCGGTGGCGTCGCCGGAATCGCCGGCCGGCTTCGCCGCGGAATCGCCCGCCCCGCCGGCCTGCTCGGCCGCCGCGTCACCGTCCTTCGCCTTACCGGCATCCTTCGCCTTACCGCCGTTCGCGGCGGCCTTGCCATCCTCCGGCTGCGAATCCGCCTGCGGCATCCCCTCGGTGGGAACATCCTGCGGCGCGGGCTTCCCCTGCGCCGCATCGCTCGCGGCTCCACCCGGCTTCCCGGCAGCCGCGGGCGCGGAACCGGCCTTCGCGGCCCCGCCGCTCGCCGCCTGCCCGGGTTGCTGAATCCGAATCAACTGGGTGGTCGCATCCGCCGCAGCGGCCTCGCCCGCGGCAGGCTTCTCCCCGCTCGGCCGCTGAATCGGAATGAACTGCGTAGGGGCATCGTCCGTCGCCGCCTGCCGGCCCGGGCCGGACTGCTCCGCGCCGGGTCCGGATTGTCCAGCGCCAGTGGACTTCTCGGCGGCCGCGTTCGATGGCGTCGATGCGTTCGCGTCCGGGCGGTGTGTCTGTCCCGCTGCGGGTCCGGCGGCCTTCGGGGTGCCCGGTCGCGGTGCGGCGCCCGCGGCGGGAGCCTGCTGGGCGGGGGCGGATTGCCGGGCGGCGGCGGGTTGGGTGCCGGGCGGGTTCTGCTTGCCGGCCGCGCCGGGGGCTGCGGGCCGGGCGCTCGAGGTGTTCTGGGGTACGAATTCGCCCGAGCCCTGGCGCGCGGCGGCCGGGGGTTGGCCGCCCGGGGTGCGCTGTGGTGCGGGGGGCTGGATGCGCCCGGCGGACTTGGGGGTTTCGTAGTGAATGGTGGCGAAACCGGCCGAGCCGGACTTCGCGGGCGGGTTGGCCGGCTTGCCTTGGCCGGGGGCCGGGTTCGAGCCGGCCGCCGCGGGTTCGGCTGTGCCGGTGCGGATCTCCTCGGTGCGGGAGTCGGCGGTGGGAATCACTTCCGTGGCGGCGGTCGGGGGAGCGTCGTCGGCGACGGCATCGCTCGGTGCGCCGGGGCCCTTCGCGGGGTTGCTCGGGGCGGGGCCGCTGGGCCGGGACGTGGACTGGTCGGTCGGAGTCTTGGGGGCGGCGGTGTCCTCGGCGCCGGATGCCGAGTTGGCAGGACCCTGCGGCTGCTGGTCGTCTTTCGGGTCGGACACGCGCTACACCCCTTGCTTCGGCGGAACTGTGATTCGACGGTCAGCCTACTGAGCATTCCGGACGGCGGTGCAGAATGATCGGCATGACCTCCTTCGGCGATCTACTCGGACCGCAGCCGGTCCTCCTCCCGGAAAACATCGACGCGGAGGACGCGCTGCTCCAGAAACAGGACCCGGTGCAGGTTGCCGCGGCGCATCCGACCGCCTCCATCGCCTGGGCCTACCTGGCCGAGGCCGCGCTGGAGCGGGGCGCAGCCGCTGACGGCGAGATCAACCACGACATCATCTCCGCCTACGCCTTCGCGCGCACCGGCTACCACCGCGGCCTGGACCTGTTGCGCCGCAACGGCTGGAAGGGCTTCGGCCCGGTGCCGTGGAGCCACGAGCCCAATCGGGGCTTCCTGCGCAGCGTCGGCGCGCTGGCGCAGGCCGCCCGCGCCATCGGCGAGACCGACGAGTACGCGCGCTGCCTGGACCTGCTCGAGGACTGCGACCCGCGCGCGGCCGCCGAGCTCGGCCTCGACTGAATTGAGCAGCGGCCTGGGCGAAACCTTCGACGCTGCCCGGGAGAGCAGCGTCACCCGCATGCGCAGCGCCGCGGGGCGCGTCCGGTCCTCGCTGCTGCCGATCGTGCAGTGCGCGATCGGCGCGGGCGTGGCCTGGTTCATCGCCCACAATGTGATCGGGCACGAGCGCCCGTTCTTCGCGCCCATGGCCGCCATGATCTCCATCGGCCTGTCGTTCGGTGCGCGGCTGCGCCGGTCGGTCGAGCTGATCGTCGGCGTGGCCGTCGGCATCGGTATCGGCGACCTGTTCGTCTCCCGGGTGGGCACCGGCGGCTGGCAGATCGTGCTGCTGGTGGTGATCGCCATGGGCGCCGCCGTCTTCCTCGACGGCGGCCCGGTCATCACCATGCAGGCGGCCAGTTCCGCGGTACTGGTGGCCACGCTCTATCCGCCCGGTCAGGGTGGTGCGTCGCTGCGCATGATCGACGCGCTGGTGGGTGGTCTGGTCGGCATCGTGGTGGTGGCGGCGATCCCGCTGCATCCGGTGCGCCGTGCCCGGGAGCAGGCCGCCGGGATTCTCGAGGTGATGGGCAAGGCCCTCACCGAGTGCGCGGACGGCCTGCTCGAGCAGGATGCCGGCAAGATCAAGACGGCGCTCGAGACCGTGCGCGGCACCCAGGGTGCGATCGATGCCATGCGCAACACCCTCGAGGGCAGCCGGGAGATCATTCGAATCTCTCCGCTGTACTGGAACTCTCGCTCCCGTCTGCAGCGCCTGCGGCAGGCCGCCGACCCGCTCGACAACGCGGTCCGCAATACCCGCGTGCTGCTGCGCCGCGCGCTCACCTCGGTGCGCGACGACGAGGTACTGAATCCGGGCCTCGTCGCGGAGGTCGAGAAGCTCGGTCAGGCCGTGGATGTGGTGCGCCGCATGATGCTGGCCGATCCGGACGAGAAGCCCGATCCCGCCGAGGCGACCCGTGTGCTGCGTTCGGTCGGCAAGGGTGCGACCAAGGATCTGGTGACCGGGGCGGGCCTGTCCGCCCACGTGGTCTTCGCCCAATTGCGTTCCATCGTCGTGGATCTCATGCAGGTGTGCGGGATACGAAGGCTCTCCGCCATGGCGCTGCTGCCGCCGACCGTCCCGCATCCCTATGTCACGCCGATCGACTGATCCACGTCCGCCCGGATCACGGGTAGGTCCGAGACCGGAAATGCGGGTATGTCCGATTCGCCTGCGGGGGCCTGCTCTTGATCTTCGGGTAGTCCGCTACTCGCGTCGAACCGCTTGCGTCCCTCTACCGTTCGTATCAGGCCGGATTTACGAGGGGTAGTCCGGTTCCGGACTCGCAGCGACGGGTGGCAACGGTTTCTCCGGACCGATGTCGTTGCGATGGGCCGCCCGATACCGGGTCGTCCGGGCGGCCCACCCGGGTCAGAGCCAGAAGCGCGTCAGTGCGCTGCCCGCCGACCACCAGCTGCCCGGCAGCCCGGACAGTTCGAACAGCGCGTTGATCGCGTCGAAGAAGAGCCGGTTGAGTTCGGGCGTGAACAGCAGCGCGAACAGGATCAGGATGCCGAACGGCTTGATCTGATCCAGCGACCGTCGCGTCTGATAGCTCAGCGACGGCTCCAGAATCCCGTACCCGTCGGTGCCGGGAATCGGGATGAGGTTCAGCACGGTCGCCGTAATCTGCAGGAACGCAAGGTAACTGAGCCCGAACCAGAATGCCGCGTGCGAATGGGTGCTGCCGTAGAACCGCACGATCACCAGCAGCACGATCGCGCACAGCGCGTTCACCGCGGGCCCGGCGCCGCTCAGGATCCGCTGTACCCGCGGGCTGAAGTTGTGCGAGTGCACGTACACCGCACCACCGGGCAGCGCGAACCCGCCGAGCGCGATGAACACCACCGGCAGCGCGATCGACAGCAGCGGATGGCTGTACTTGAGCGGATTGAGGGTCAGATACCCGCGCATCTCCACCTCGCGGTCCCCGGCCCGCCACGCCACATATGCGTGCGCGAATTCGTGCAGGCAGATGGACACGATCCAGCCCGCCACCACCAGGATGAAAACGCCGAATTGGGCCTGGCGCGAACCGTAGTCGGCGTCCCAGGCGAGCGCTCCGCCCGCCACCGTGATCACCACGACCAGTAGGAACACCGGACTGGGCCGGACCGCTCCGGATGCTCGGCCCACCGCGCGCGGGTAATTCACCTGTTACTCCCAACTGGTCGGCTCTGCTGTACGCCGCTACCCATTCTGGGGGTGAATCAGCGAACCAGCAGCCAAGGTTCGTGGTGCCGATAGAACGTGGAGCGCTTCACCACCCGATCGGTGGTGATCCCGTCGCGGGTGACAATGGCGCCGCTGGTGCCCAGCTGCATGGCGCGTCCCTCGACCCAGCGCTTCTTGCGCAGGCCGCGCTGCACGGTGGCGTGCAGGCCGGGCATCTCCAGCATGGGCGAAACATGCAGTGCCGCGACCTTTCCCGTGAACAGCCGGGTGTCGTCGACGTAGGCCTCGCCCTCGAGCTTCGCGCCCGCCTCGCCGACCAGGGTGGCGCGGCCGATCAGCACCTTGCCGGTGTCGTCGCGAATCAGCGGGGTCGCGATGGCCTTGCCCTCCAGCGCGCGCTTGGCGGCGGCGGAGCCGGTACCGGTCTCGTAGGCGCGGGAGCCATAGGTGCGATCGATGGGCACATAACCGATTTCGACGCCGAGGCGTTCGGTGCGCATCAGATGGGTGAGGACCGCGGCCAATCCGGCATCCTCACCGAGCACGATGAGCCGGGGCAGGCTGTCGGCGGCCATGACCGGCAGCAACTCGTCCAGAGCGCCGGTATCGGGAATGGCGGAGGTCTGGGTGAGGGACAGGGATGCCAGCGCGATGGGAACGGGCGCGCCGTCGCAGCGGAGAACATGGGTACTCAACTGCCGAACACCCTCCTCTGGCTTGCCAACACCTATCCGCCTCGCTGCATATCCGATGGACCCCCGCCGGTCCTCTCCCCGTGCCACCATAGCCCTGTCTCATTTGCCACGCTGTCCTCGCTGCGCATCCGTTACGGTGCCGGATTTGCCCTCCGCTTCGCTCCGGGCGGGTTCGCGGCCAAAGCGCAGGTCTATGAGCCGGAAGCTCGATTCTTCCCGCCTCCGCTTCGCTCCCGTATCCGCTCCGGGCACGGGGAGGCGGAGCGCAGTCCAGAATCGAGCCGGGCCGCGAACTGCGGGGATGCCGCCTCGCGGGAGTCATGGGGCATTCCCGTAAAGTGTGCCTACGGCCACCGCCTTCTGACGGCGGGTAGCTGCAGCACCAGAGGGGCTGCGCGTCGAACCCGTAGGAGACACTCACATGCCGGCAATCGTGCTGATCGGCGCCCAGTGGGGCGACGAGGGCAAGGGCAAGGCAACCGATCTGCTCGGTGATCGGGTCCAGTGGGTAGTTCGATACCAGGGCGGCAACAACGCGGGTCACACCGTGGTGCTGCCCAATGGTGAGAGCTTCGCGCTGCATCTGATCCCGTCCGGCATCCTCACCCCCGATGTGACCAACGTCATCGGCAATGGCGTGGTGGTGGATCCGGGTGTGCTGCTGGCCGAACTCGCCGGTCTGGAAGAGCGCGGTGTGGACACCTCCCGCCTGCTGCTCTCGGCCGACGCGCACCTGATCATGCCGTACCACGTGGCCATCGATAAGGTCACCGAACGCTTCCTGGGCAACAAGAAGATCGGCACCACCGGCCGCGGCATCGGTCCCTGCTACCAGGACAAGGTCGCCCGCGTCGGCGTCCGCGTGGCCGACGTGCTGGACGAGAAGATCCTCACCCAGAAGGTCGAGGCCGCACTGGAATTCAAGAACCAGGTGCTGGTGAAGATCTACAACCGCCGCGCACTGGACCCGCAGCAGGTGGTGGACGAGGTGCTGGAGAAGGCCGAGGGCTTCAAGCACCGCATCGCCGACAGCCGGCTGCTGCTCAACCAGGCGCTGGAGCGCGATGAGATTGTGCTGCTGGAGGGTTCGCAGGGCACCCTGCTGGACGTCGACCACGGCACCTACCCGTACGTCACCTCCTCCAACCCGACCGCGGGTGGCGCGGCGGTGGGCGCGGGCGTCGGCCCGAACAAGATCACCACGGTGCTCGGCATCCTGAAGGCGTACACCACCCGCGTCGGCTCCGGCCCGTTCCCGACCGAACTCTTCGACGAGTCCGGCACCTACCTGGCCAAGACCGGCGGCGAGGTCGGCGTCACCACCGGCCGCGCCCGCCGCACCGGCTGGTTCGACGCCGTGATCGCCCGCTACGCCACCCGCGTCAACGGCATCACCGACTACTTCCTCACCAAGCTGGACGTGCTCTCCAGCCTGGACACCGTCCCGATCTGCGTCGCCTACGAGATCGACGGCGAGCGGGTCGAGCAGATGCCCACCACCCAGACCGAATTCCACCACGCCAAGCCGATTTACGAGGAAATGCCCGGCTGGTGGGAGGACATCTCGGGTGCCCGCACCTTCGAGGAGCTTCCCGCCAACGCCCGGGCCTACGTCGAGCGCCTGGAAGAACTGTCGGGCGCGCGGGTTTCGTGCATCGGCGTCGGCCCCGGCCGCGACCAGACCATCGTCCGCCACGACGTTGCCGCCTCCCCGCGACTTTAGCGGGCGGCTGAGTGCCGTTGCCGGTTCTGCATCCGTGCCTGCGGATAGGTGCCGAACCAATTTGGTCGTACCCGGTGAGTTACCCGCATCATGCGAAATCAGTTGTCGCTGAGCGAAAAACACGCGCCCGCCGCTTTCGCGGCGGGCGCGAGCCGTTTCAGGGCATAGTGCGGGTCTCAGGGCTGTGTTGCACTGCCTTGCTGGGGGACGTCAGTAGGTGATGAGCGGGGCCAGGGGGTCGGCGGCGTGCGGGTTGAGGGCGGCGGCGGCCGCCGCGATGGACTTCACGGCGACTCGCAGCTCGGATTCCTCATGGGTGAAGGGGAGGCGGATGAAGCGTTCGAAGGCGCCCTGGACGCCGAAACGTGGTCCGGCGGCGAGTAGGACGCCGTGGTTGGGGGCGGTGGCGGCCAGGGCCGTGGAGACCGGGGCGGGGAGTTGGGCCCACACGGACATGCCGCCGACGCCCTCGGTGACACGCCAGTCGGGGAGTTCCTCGGCGAGGGTCTCGAGCAGGACCGCGCGGCGGGAGCGGAGCTGGTCGCGGCGGGTGGTGAGGATTTCGTCGGCATTGCGGAGCAGGTGGACGGTGGCCAGCTGGTCCATGACGGGGGTGCCGAGGTCGACGGTGGAGCGGGTGCCCAGGAGTTTGGTGATCAGGGCCTGGTTGGCGCGGACCCAGCCGACGCGCAGGCCGCCCCAGAAGGACTTGGAGGCCGAACCGATGGTGACGATCTCCGAATTGCGGGCGAAAGTGGCGGCGGGGGGCGGGGATTCGAGGTCGGTGAGGTTCAGATCCACCATGGATTCGTCGACGATCACCGTCATACGGGTCTCCCGGGCGATGGTGGCCAGCTCCGCCCGGCCCTCGGCGTCGAGCAGGTGACCGGTCGGATTGTTGAAGTCCGGAATCAGGTAGGCGACGCTGGCCGCGGTCTGCCGTGCGGCACTGCGGATTCCGTCCAGATCCCAGCCGTCCGGGCGCATGGGCACCGGCACCGGGCGCGCACCCACATCGCGAATCGCCTCGATGGCGTTCGGATAGGTGGGGTGCTCGATGAGCACGCGTTCGGCCGGTGTGGTGAGCACATTGAGCAGCAGCCGCAGACCGTGCTGCGCGCCCAGGGTGATGAGGATCTGGTCCGGCTCGGTGGGCAGCCCGCGCTCGGTGTAGCGGCGGGCCAGCGCCTCGCGCAGCATGAGCACACCCACCGGGTCCATGCCGTGCGTGCCGAGATAGGTCGGAAGCCCTTGCAGGGCAAAGGAGTACGCCTCGGTCATCTGCGGCGGGGCGGCCATGGCGGCGTAGGTCATGTCGATGGTCGGCAGTTCCGGCTGCGCCATCATGGCCAGGATGCTGCGCGCGGGCTTCGCGCCGTCGTGCACCACGGTCGGCGGCAGCGCCACGGTGCTGCGCGAGCCCTGGCGGCTGATCAGGTAACCGTGCTCGCGCAGCAGGGAATACGCGGAGGTGACGGTGGTGCGGCTGACCGCGAGGGCGGTGGCCAGATCGCGCTCGCTGGGCAGCGCGACGCCGAGCGGCGCGCGGCCGTCGTGAATGAGCAGGCGGATGCTCTCCGCCAGTGCCACGTAGGCGGGCCGCGCCGAACGCTTGCCATTGTCGGCGGGGGCGCCCGGTTCGTCGTTCCGCCACCGGCCCAGGTCGCGCGTCAAGCTGGCCGCGCCGATCACTCGTGTCGCCATACAGGCCAGTATCGGGGTACTGGATATTTTCTTCAAGTCCGGAGCGGAGCCACTATGGGCTCATGGTCGCTCTGCTGGTCTCCATTCTGATCGTCGCCGCTTTCGCCGGTCTCGCGTACCGGTATGCGCCCAAGCCCGGTGAGCGCTGGGGCGAGCTGCTGGAGCGGTATCGCCCGCATGCTCCCATGTCGGACTGGTCGGTCGCCGAATATGAAGCGTCCCGGCAGTATTCGGACCTCGCGGCCATCGCCTCACTCCGCCCGGATGCCTGTCCGCCGGCTCCCGCGCGGCGATTCCGTCGCAGCGCTCCAGTCGTGGCTGCCCTGTCCACCATCCCGTGCCGGGAAGAATCAGTCCAGTTCTAGCAAACTGGACTTGAATCGGATTCTTGTCGGTGGCACCGTGCAGACTGGCCTCATGTCCGCCCCGGCCCGACCCCTGGCGTCGGCGGCGCTCTTCGATACCGCGATCGGCGTGTGCGCCATCGCCTGGAGCGCCACCGGCGTCCTGCGCTTCGCCCTTCCCGACCGCGACCCCGCGGCCACCCGCAACCACATCCTGCGCCGCCACCGCCTGGCCGACATCCACGAGGCCGAGCCCACCGCCGAGCTGGCCACGGTCATCGACCGCATCCGCGCCCACCTCACCGGCGACCTGGACGACCTCCGCTGGATCCCCCTGGACACCACCGCTTTCAACGACTTCGACCGCGCCGTCTACGAGATGACCCGCGCCATCGACCCGGGGCACACCCTCAACTACGGCGCGGTCGCGAACCGCATCGGCGCACCCGGCGGCGCCCAGGCCGTCGGACAATCCCTGGGCCGCAACCCGATCCCCCTGATCATCCCCTGCCACCGGGTACTGGCCGCCGATCACGCCCTGCACGGCTTCTCCGCCCCCGGCGGCCTCACCACCAAACAGCGCCTCCTGGAAATCGAGCGCACGCCGGGCTTCGGCGAACCCACCCTCTTCTGACCACTGCCAGATGGAAGGCACCCGCACCGAAAGCCTGGCGCGGATGCCCCCCGTATCGCCGGAAGGCGCGCGTCAGAGCGCGCTGCCCAGGAAGCCACCCAGCGCCGCGCCTCCCGCTCCGACCCCAGCTCCCCCGGCGAGTGCGGCCGGGATGCCCGCGGCCGCGGCTCCGGCGGCAGCGCCGATGCCCGCGCCGATCAGCGCCCCACCGGCCGTGCCGCCCGGGACGTCGATGGGCGCTGTCCACGGCGCCACGACGACACCGGCCGAACCGAGCCCGAATCCGACCGCAGCGCCGACGCCCGCGCCGATCGTGCCGCCTACTGCCGCACCGAGCAGCGCCGCCGGAACGCCCGCACCGACGGCGCCGATGCCCCCGCCGATCGCCGCGCCGCCGAGAGTGCCCGCGGCGATCTTGTCGGAGCGGCTCGGGTTGACGCCGATGGAGTTGAGGCCGGTGGCCAGGCCCGCTTCGGTGTCGGCGGCTGCGCCGTTCACGGTGTCGAGGATGGTGTCGGGCAGCTGGTCCGGGGCGGGGGTGGTGAAGTCGCCGATGCGGACGGTGCGCGGGGGCGGGGCGATCGGGAGGACCGGGTCCACCACCGCCGGGGCGTGCAGGGTTCGGAAGTCGACCGCCGGCGCCGCTTCGTGATTCGGGATCGGGCGGAAGTTCGCGGGGATCGGGTAGTCGGCCTGCGACGGCGACTGTGGTTGCGGCAGTGGGCGAATCGGCACGGTGACGCCGGGCTGCGCGAGGCTCGGACGCGGGCCGGGGCGATCCTGGTCATGGGCCGGGAGGGCCACGCCCGGCTGGGCGGCGCCGGGGCGCGGGGCGGACTGGACGGAGCTCGAGGTGCCGGCGGTGCCCGCGGCGTCCCGGGCCGCCGCACCGGGCTGCGGATTCGCTTCCGGGGCGCCGGTATCGGCCGGGGCGCGGGTGCCACTCGGCTGCACGGCGGCCAGGGTCGAGCTGCCCTGCGCCGGCTGGGCCGAGTGGTCACTCGTATTCGCGCAGGCCACTGTCAACGCCAGCGGAACGACGCCCACGACGATCGCCCGCCGAGCCGCGGTGCCCTTCACTTCACGATCCCGACGGAGCATGCCGAAACACCTGCCTTCCGAACATATTTCGTTGCACCGGCCCCGAGACCGGCCATGACTACCGGTTATTCGCGGGGACCTCCGGCTCGGCTTGCCCGTGCACCGGCCCGTTCCGTATCGACGCAGATCAGCGCCTCGGATTGGGGGTGCGAAGTTGCACGCCGCCGGAGGAAATCGAGTGGGGGAGCGGCTAGTAGGCCGCACCGGTGCGGGCGGTGGCCGCGCAGGCGAGGGCCAGGGCCGGCCGCAGTAGGACGCCGACGGTAGTGTGGAGGGCGTGGCGGAGCACGCCGGAATTCATTTCTCGATCCGGATCAGTTCAGTCTTGCCGATTTGCCCGAGGCCGTCCCTCCGCGCATCAATTCGGCCAGCGCCTCCCGATCGGTCACATCGAGTTTGATGCACGCCCGGTACAGGTGCCCCTCCACCGTCCGCACCGAGACGGTCAGCCGGTCCGCGATCTGCCGGTTGGACAGGCCCGCCGCCACCAGATTCGCGATCTCCCGTTCGCGCGCGGTCAGCGGCAGCGGTTGCGCGGACTGCCGCAGCGCCGGGGTCGACGCGCCGCCGCAGGCGGCCGCCAGCCGATTGGCGGTTGCCGCGGATTCCAGCAGTCGGCGGCGGTCACCCGCCCGCTCGTGCGCGGAGGCGGCCTGGGCGGCCGCGTCCGCTGCGGAGAGCAGCGCCCCGATTGCCTCGAATTCCGCTGCGGCGGTGTCCAATCCGGGTCCGTCGTGGGCCGCGACCGCCGCCGCGTGCCGCGCCTGCACCTGCACCAGCCGCCCGTCGATGCGGGCCGCGAGATCCGCCAACCGCCCGGCGACCGACTGATCGCCGAAACGGGCGGCGGCATGCAGCGCCATCGCCTCGATGGCGTGCTGGTGGGTGCGTGCGGCCAGATCCGCCGCCCCCAGCGCGAGCCGTACGGCCGGCGTCGCGGTCCCCTCGGCGGCCGCCTGCATGGCCCGCACGAGTTCGAGCAGCGGTTCATAGACGGCACTGTGACGCCCGCCTCGCAAGGTCGCCGCCG
The DNA here is from genome assembly GCF_053601595.1 of Nocardia sp. NPDC004711. NCBI lineage: Bacteria > Bacillati > Actinomycetota > Actinomycetes > Mycobacteriales > Nocardiaceae > Nocardia > Nocardia sp. NPDC004711. Next base: position 70,697 of record NZ_JBSGCB010000019.1, read on the forward strand.
CAATGGCTTCCGCCGCTTCGGCGGGCCGTCCGAGCGCCGAGTACGCCTCCGCCAGCCGCAGTTGGGCGGGGAACATCCAGGACGCCGCGCCCTCGGTGGTGAGCGCCGCGAGCGCCTGCTCGAGATTGTCGATGCCCTGCGGGAACTGGCCCTGCGCCACGTCCACGGTGCCCTGCAGGATCTTGGCCATGCCCCAGGCCAGATATTGCCCGGGGGAGGAGAACGGGTAGGGCGTATTGGCGCATCGGCGCGCGGCTTCCAGCTCGCCGGTGAAGGTGAGGGCCAGCACTTCCGCGTGCGCGGAAATGAATCGGTTCAACCCGTCGATGTGGGACTCCACGGCGTGCGAGCGGGCCGCATACTGCCGGGCCGCTTCACCGCGTCCCATGAGCGCGAGGGCTAATCCGCCACCGAAGGCAGCCCAGAACACCGCCCACGGTGGCGCGTCCGGAGCGGAGATGACCGGCTCGGCGAGGGCGAACGCGTCGTCGATCCGGTTCTCGTTGACCGCGCACGCTGAGGCCAGACCATCCAGTGCCGCAACAATTTTCGGATGTGTGATCCGGTTGCGCACCGATTCCAGCACGGTATCGGCGCGATCCGCGTCGCCCATGGACCAGAGCAGGTTCGACACCCGGGTGCTGCCCCAGCGCGCCAGCTGCACCTCGTTCATCTCGTCCGGATCGAATCCGGCCAGGGTGCGCTCGGCCTCTATGCGATGCCCTTGCCACAACAGCGCGCGGGCCAGCAGGTCGGCGGCCTCCACTCCGCCCTGGCGTTCCACCGCCGCGCGGGCGAACCGTTCGCCCAAGGGCAGATTCGCCAGCGCGATGGCATCCGCGGCCGCCGCCTGGAACAGCTCGAGGTCCGCGGATTTATCGCTGTCCAAGGCCAATTCGGCCAATCGGATGCGCTCGGACGCGGAGTTGATCGGCCGGTCCCGGAGCGAGGAGTACAGCCGCCCGCGCAGCCGCCGCGCCGACGCGATACCCAGCCGCCGCCGGATCACCTCACCGAACAGCGGATGGTTGTAGCGCACCAGCAGCTGATGGCTGTTCTCGACAATCCTGATGAGACCACGTGATTCGGCGGATTCCACCGCTTCCTCGCCCGCGAGTTCGGAGAGCACGTCCAGGTCGATGGGCTCGCAGAAGGTGAGCAGTTCCAGCACCCGCAGCACCGACTCGGGCAGCTGCTCGACCCGATCCTCCAGCAGCGCAGCCAATTCCGAGGTCACGGCCGCGCGCCCGCGCAGTTGCCAGACCCCGCTGACCTGCCGCAGCGTCCCGGCCTCCAGCGCGCCCTCGACCAGGTGCCGCAGGAAAAGCGCGTTTCCGCCGGATGATTCCCACATCAGGTTGGCGGTGAAGCCCTCCAGCTGCCCGCCCAGCATGGATTCCACCAGTTCCACGCTCTGCCGCTGGGTGAACGGCTTCAGGTCGATGCGCAGCAGATGCCCGTCCTTCCACAGCGAGGTCACCGCGTCGGGCACCTGCACCCCGCTGCGTACGGTGCACACGATGTGGGCGGCCTTGTCGAGGGCCAGCTGCAGCAGCAGGGTGGCCGAGAGCTGGTCGAGCAGATGGGCGTCGTCGACGCCGATGATGGTGTGCCCGTCGGCGAGCAGCGCCTCGCGCGCGGCCGCCATGAAGGTCACCGGATCGTGGGCGGTGTACACCCCCACCATGTGCGCGAAGACCCCGAGCGGAATGCTGCGGGCGGATTCGGTGCCCGCGACCCAGCGGATATTGCCGCCGACGGCGGCGGTGGCCTGCCGTGCCAGCGTGGTCTTGCCGACCCCCGCGTCACCGGTGAGCACCGCCCCGACGAACTCGTCGCCGGTGAGTGCCGACCTGATCGACTCGAGTTCTTTCACCCGCTCGACCATCGGCCAATTCCGAGCCATGGCTCAACTGTAGATGGCCCGACCCGCCCCGGCAGCGGGAACGAAACCCCCGGAACCTGCGGTTTTATTCGTTGACCAGCCGTAATCCGGGCGTGCGGGCCTGGCGGCGGTCGACCAGCCAGACCATGACGGTCTGGTCGGCGGCCGGATCCAGGGTCTCGACCTCCACCTCGACCGCACCCCGGGCCGGGTGCTGAATCTTCAGCACGAGGGATCGGAAGTCGGTGAGCCGGTGCTCGCGCCAGCGTCGCTCGAACTCCGGGTAGCTGTTCAGGGCGGTGACGACGGCCTCGACCGAGGGGTCGTCGGGGAACCGGGTGGCGGCGGCGCGCAGGGACGAGGCGGCCATATCGGCGGCGTCGGACCAGTTCAGGAAGGTCTGCTGGGCGGCCGGATGGGCGAAGACGTAGATGGCGAAGTTGCCGTGCGCCTCCGCGTCGAACATGCCGAGGGGTTCGGCGAAGGCGCGGAAGGAGGGGTTTCCGGCGAGCAGGTTCAGCCAGCGCCCGAGCACCAGCGCGGGCGTCGGCTGCAGGGCGTCGATAACCGCCTGAATGGTCTCGGAGACCTGTTCCCGGGCCTGCCCGGAGGCGGGGCAGGAAGCCTTCTGTTCCAGCCCGAGGGCCAGCTTGCCGAAGTGGTGTTTCTCGATCTCGTTGAGCCGCAACGCCTCCGCGAGGGCGGCCAGCACGGCGGTGGAGGGGTTGGTGTCGCGTCCCTGCTCGAGGCGGGCCAGGTAGTCTGCGCTGACACCGGCGAGCGCGGCCACCTCCTCGCGGCGCAGGCCGGGTGTGCGCCGTCGCCGGCCGGCGGGCAGTCCGACGTCCTCGGGCTGCAGTTGTGCGCGGCGGGCGATCAGGAACTCGGCGAATTCGGAACGGGACACCCTTTCCATACTGCCTGGTCCTGGTTCCGTTATCCGCGCCCTGGCAGTCCCCGGATAACCACGGTGTGGATAAGCGGACCGGAGTCCACTTAGACTGGTTGACATGACGACTTCCGAGCAGACCACCCTCGCCCCCGGCTCCTGGACCCTGGACGCCGCTCACTCCTCGGTCAACTTCACCGTGAAGCACCTGGGCATCTCCAAGGTCCGCGGCCGCTTCAACCGCTTCGAGACCGGCTTCGTGGTCAACGAGGCCGGCGAGGCCGCCATCGAGGCCACCATCTACTTCGATTCCTTCGACACCGGCAACGAGATGCGCGACGGCCACGTCCGCAGCGCCGACATCCTCGATGTCGCCAACCGCCCGCACCTGACCTTCCGCGTCCCCGAGCCCGTCGCTCTGAGCGCGGAGTTCGAGGTCACCGGTGAGGCCACCATCGGCGGCATCACCAAGCCCGTCACCCTCGAGGTCGAGTGGGGCGGCGTGCAGGTCTTCCCGCAGGACAACAAGGAGCACGCCGGCTTCACCGCCGCCGGCACCATCAAGCGCAGCGAGTTCGACGTCGCCCCGGGCATGCCCAACGCCATGCTGAGCGACAAGATCGCCATCGAGCTCGACATCCAGCTCGTCGCCCCGTAAGTCCGGGAGCTACCCGCCGCATCGGAAAAGTCAACGCCCCCGGTGGAATTCCACAGGGGGCGTTCGGCCGTGCGCGGAAGGTCAGTCCGCCCAGACCGTTTCGATCGGGGTGCCCTCGTTCGGCGGCGGGGTCGGGATGCCCGCCGGCGTGCGCGAGAAGCGCGGGGCCGGGGCGTGCTGCACGACGCCGTCGATATCGATCAGGCCGGTGCGGGCCTGGATGTGCGGATTCTGTTCGGCCTCGGTGAAAGTCAGGACCGGGGTGGTGCAGGCGTCGGTGTGTTCGAAGATCGCCCACCACTCGTCGCGGGTCTTGGTCTTGAACTTCTCGGTGAACAGCTTGCGCAGCTGGTCCTGGCCGTTGGGGTCGAGCTGGTTGGGCAGGCCCTCGGGCGAGATCTCCAGGCCCTGCAGCAGTTCCGCGTAGAACTGGGGCTCGATGCAGCCCACGGCCATGTACTTGCCGTCGGAGGTCTCGTAGGTGTCGTAGAAGGCCATGCCGGTGTCGAGCAGGTTGGTGCCGCGTTCGTCGGACCACAGGCCGACGCCCTTCATGCCCCAGATCATGTGTGAGAGCGCGAGTGCGCCATCGATCATGGCGGCGTCGATGACCTGGCCCTTGCCGGAGTTCTGGCGTTCCACCAGCGCGGCCAGAATGCCGAAGACCAGGAACATGGAACCGCCGCCGAAGTCGCCGACCATGTTCAGCGGCGGCACGGGGCGTTCGCCCTTGCGGCCGATGGCGTTCAGCACACCGGTGAGCGAGATGTAGTTGATGTCGTGTCCGGCGCGGTCGGCCATCGGGCCGTACTGGCCCCAGCCGGTCATGCGGCCGTAGACCAGGCGCGGATTGCGTTCCAGCGCCGCGTCGGGGCCCAGTCCCATGCGCTCGGTGACGCCGGGCCGGAAGCCCTCGAGCAGCACGTCGGCCTTCTCGATGAGCCCGAGCACCTGCTCGATGTCGGCGGGATCCTTCAGGTTCGCCTCGACGATGGTGCGGCCGCGCCACTGCGGACGCTCCATGAAGCCGGGCAGCATGCCGGGCCGCTGCACCCGCACCACGTCGGCGCCGAGGTCGGCGAGCAGCAGTGCCGCGTGCGGACCGGGGCCGATGCCGGCCAGTTCAACAACCCGGATGCCCGCGAGCGGGCCCTGCTTGGCGGTGGATGGAGTGCTCACGCCCTACCTCGGTTCGTCGTCGAATCCTGCGCACCGGCTCACACACCGGTGTTGACGGTATGACAATAACGCGAAGTCTCCGCGGCCCTCACAGGGTGGCCCGTTGCGTCAGCGATCGATGATCGGCAGCGGCAGGGTGGGCGGGGGCGGGGGTCCGGGAAGCTCCGAGCGCGGCAGCCGCAGGGTGGGCGCTTCGCCCGCGGCCCGGCGCATGGTCGGGTTCGGGTCCTCGAACAGGCGTTCCTTGGCGGGCAGCCCGTAGAACGCGCGGGCATTGTCCTCGAGCACCCGGTGCAGATCGGTGCCCACGGCGTCGGCGAGCAGCGAGATGTCGGCGTCGCGGAACGGCCGTCCGGCCCGGGTGCCGGGCAGGTCGGTGCCGAACATCAGGGCCTCGGGGTTGACGGTGTGGATCTTGCGCAGCGCCGAGCCCACATTCATCGCCACCCGCCCGAAGCCGGAGGCCTTCACCTTGGCCCCGCGGTCGACCAGGTTGAGCAGGTAGGGCAGGCAGTCGTCGGACATGCCCAGATGGTCGATCGACAGCTTGGGCAGCTTGGTGATGACCGGTTCCAGCGAGCCCAGCATGGACCCGTCGATGTAGAGCTCCACATGCCAGCCGGCCAGTTCGTAGGCCCGCAGCGCCAGCATGGTGAGCCCGACGATGTCGCCGCCCGCGCGCTTGAGATTGAACCGGATGGCCCGCACTCCGGCCCGGTTCAGCTCGAGGATCTCGTCGTCGGTGGCGTCCACGTGCAGATTGGTGACACCGACCCAGCCCTCGCCGAGTTCGGCGAGGGCGGCCAGCAGATAGCTCTGATCGGTGCCCTGGAACGACCCGCTGACCAGGGCGCCACCGTCGATATCGAAGCGGGACATGCGCTTGCGATAAGCGGCGATGGTGTACGGGTCGGGCAGGTAGCCCTCGTTCTCGACCAGCGGGAACCGCGGATCGAAGATGTGGAGATGGGCATCGAACACGTGATCAGCATGCCTCAGAACGGTGACATGTGTGGACAACCTTGTCCGGCAGCCGGATTGGCGCTGGTCAGGAAACCTTGCCGGGTTCGGAGGCGGCGAGCATCTCGTCGCGCTCGACGACCTTGACCCGCTCGCGGCCCTGCGGCTCGCCCAGGGCGCGCTCGTGCGCGTCGAGGCGGTACCAGCCGGCCCAGGTGGTGAACGGGATGCCCCTGTGCTCGAGGAATTCGGTGACCGCCTCCAGCTCCGGCCGCGCGGCCGGGGTGAAGTTCGCGGCGTCGTCGAGCAGGCAGGCGATGGTCTCGTTGGCGTCACCCTTGGTGTGGCCGATGAGGCCGACCGGGCCGCGCTTGATCCAGCCGGTCACGTAGGTAGCGGGCATGTAGCGAGCCGCGCCGTCGGCGTCCTCGTCGACGAGCACGCGCCCGGCCTCGTTGGGCACGGTGCCGGCCTGGTCGTCGAAGGGCAGCAGCGGGATGTTCTGCGACAGGTAGCCGACCGCGCGGTACACGGCCTGGATGTCCCAGTCCTTGAATTCGCCGGTGCCCTTGCAGTTTCCGGTGCCGTCGAGCTGGGTGCGCTCGGTGCGCAGGCCCACGACCTTGCCGTCGGCGCCGAGGATCTCCGACGGGTTCTCGAAGAAGTGCAGGAACAGCTTGTGCGGGCGGTCGCCGACATCGCGGATGGCCCACTGCTCCAACGTATTGCAGATCATGTCGACCTGCTTGGAGTGGCGGCGCGCGGCCTCGGAACCCTCGTCGTAGTCGATGTCCTCGGGGTCGACGATGACCTCGATGGTCGGGGAGTGGTCGAGTTCGCGCAGTTCGAGCGGGGTGAACTTGGCCTGGGCGGGCCCGCGGCGGCCGAAGACGTGGACCTCGAGGGCCTTGTTGTCCTGCAGGCCCTCGTAGACGTTCGGCGGGATCTCGGTGGGCAGCAGTTCGTCGCCGGTCTTGGCGAGCACGCGGGCCACGTCGAGGGCGACGTTGCCGACGCCGAGGACGGCGACCTTCTCCGCGTCCAGCGGCCAGGTGCGCGGCACGTCCGGGTGGCCGTCGTACCAGGACACGAAGTCGGCGGCGCCGTAGGAGCCGTCGAGGTCGATGCCCGGCACCTCGAGGGCGCGGTCGGCGTTGGCGCCGGTGGAGAAGATGACGGCGTCGTAGAACTGACGCAGGTCCTCGAGGGTGATGTCGACGCCGTAGTCGATATTGCCCAGCAGGCGGACCTGCGGCTTGTCGAGGACCTTGTGCAGGGCGGTGATGATGCCCTTGATGCGCGGGTGGTCGGGCGCGACGCCGTAGCGGATGAGGCCGAAGGGCGCGGGCATGCGCTCGTAGAGGTCGATGCTCACCTCGGCATCGGACTTCATCAAGGCATCGGCGGCGTAAATACCGGCCGGGCCTGCGCCCACGATCGCAATGCGTAGCGGGCGGGTCGCTGCACTCTGTTCGGTCATTCTTCCGCGCACCCTTTGGGTCGAAACTAACTTGTCGTCAAAACTCAGCCGTCGTTCTTAGCTTAGGCTAAGTTGACGCCCTGGCTTCGGTGACCGCCGTTGGCCCCCGACGCTGCAGCGTTGCTGCGTAGTCTTGCTATTCCCGCGCCTGGGGCGGAAATTCTGCTGATTCTATCGATGGCGCACGAGGCCCTTCACGCGCAGGGCCGTGAACTGTGGGAATGCCGAGGCCCGAACCGTGGGAACGCCGTGCCGGGCGCACGGCGGCGACCAGGCATGATCTACCCATGAGCGACGCCGAGGAGACAGCCGGGGAGACAGCGGTTCCGATCGATCAGAACGAGGCCCGCAGCATGTGGCCGTTCCTGGTCGCGGCGAGCGTCATCGCGGTCGTGATCCTGGGCATCGTGATCGCGACGCTGGTCTCGCCGGTTGAGAAGAATGTCACAGATTCCGATCGGCTCGCGGTGGCCGCGGGCAACTTCATCAAGTCCCGTAGCGAGACCGGCAAGTACGATCCGACCCTGTCCTGCAAGGGATTCGACGAGAATGCCTCGCCGCTCAAGGGCGCGGCCGCGACCGGGGCGACCGTCACGTTCGACAAGCTGGCCGACCCGGCCGTCGACGGCGAGAAGGCCACGGCGCAGGTCACTTTCACGGTCTCCGGCGCCCAGACCACCTCGACCTGGCACTTCACCCGGGAGAATTCCCGCTGGTTGGTCTGCAATTCCTGACAACGGCCGAAGTCGCGGCCGGGGTTTGACAGTGGGGCCGTTTTTTCGGCACTCTCAACCCAGGTCATGAGTACCAGCGTCAAGCCCCGGCTGGCTGGTCGGCAACCCTCCTCCGCGGCGGGGTGCTCCGGGTGACGACCTGGCCTCGCATCGGACAGCGGTGCGGCAAGTGCGGATTCACAGGAGGTACAAGTGAGCTACGCGGGTGACATCACGCCGAAGCAGGCGTGGGAACTGTTGCGGGACAACCCCGATGCGGTGCTGGTGGATGTGCGCACCGAAGCCGAGTGGCGGTTCGTCGGGGTGCCCGACACCAGCGGCATCGGCCGGCCGACCGCGCTGATCGAGTGGGTGGACGTCTCCGGCACGCCCAATGCCCGTTTCACCGATCAGCTGAAGCAGGCGCTCGGCGATCGCGGCCAGGACTCGGTCGCGCCGGTCATCTTCATCTGCCGCTCCGGACAGCGCTCCATCGGCGCGGCCACCGCCGCCACCACCCTCGGCATCGCCCCGGCCTTCAATGTGGTCGACGGCTTCGAGGGTGCGCTCGACGGTCAGGGGCATCGCGGCGGCACCGGCTGGCGGGCCGACGGCCTGCCCTGGCGTCAGTCATGAGTTTCGTGTCCGGCCGGATCGCAGGGAGGCAATCATGATCACCGGTGGTTCCTTCGACAAACCGCTCCCCGAGGGCGTCGGCCCCGCTACGCAGGCCGTGCGCGGCGGCACCCGGCGCTCGGGCTTCGACGAGACCTCCGAGGCGCTGTTCCTCAATTCGGGTTTCGTCTACGAGAGCGCCGAGGCGGCCGAGGCGTCCTTCACCGGCGATATCGAGCACTTCGTCTACTCCCGCTACGGCAACCCGACGGTCGCCATGTTCGAGGAGCGGCTGCGCCTGATCGACGGCGCGGAGGCCTGTTTCGCGACGGCCTCCGGCATGTCGGCGGTGTTCACCGCGCTGGGCGCGCTGCTCGCCGCGGGTGACCGCCTGGTGGCGGCACGCAGCCTGTTCGGCTCCTGCTTCGTGGTGGCCAACGAGATCCTGCCGCGCTGGGGCGTGGAGACCGTCTTCGTCGACGGCGAGGATCTGGACCAGTGGGAGCAGGCGCTGTCGGTGCCGACCCAGGCCGTCTTCTTCGAGACCCCCTCCAACCCCATGCAGACCCTCACCGATGTGCGCGCGGTCTCCGATCTCGCGCACGCGGCGGGCGCGAAGGTGGTGCTGGACAACGTCTTCGCCACCCCGCTGCTACAGCGCGGCTTCGACCTGGGCGCGGACATCACCGTGTACTCGGGCACCAAGCACATCGACGGGCAGGGCCGCGTCCTCGGCGGCGCGATCCTCGGACCGCAGGACTACATCGACGGCCCGGTGAAGAACCTGATGCGCCACACCGGTCCGGCGCTGAGCCCCTTCAATGCGTGGACGCTGCTCAAGGGTCTGGAGACCATGCCGCTGCGCCTGCGCCAGTCGGTGGACTCCGCGCTGAAGATCGCCGGGTTCCTGGAGACCCATCCCGCGGTGGCGTGGGTGAAGTACCCGTTCCTGTCCTCGCACCCGCAGTACGAGCTGGCCAAGCGTCAGATGTCCGGCGGCGGCACGGTGATCACCTTCGAGCTGAAGGCGTCGGAGAACGAGGCCAAGAAGCGCGCTTTCGAGGTGCTCAACCGCCTGCGCATCGTCGACATCTCCAACAACCTCGGCGATGCGAAGACGCTGATCACGCATCCGGCCACCACCACCCACCGGGCGATGGGCCCGGAAGGTCGTGCGGCCGTGGGGATCACCGATGGCGTGCTCCGCATCTCGATCGGACTCGAGGATGTGGAGGACCTGCTCAATGACCTGGACCAGGCGCTGAGCTGATCCGACGAGTATTCGAAAAGGGCCGGAACCCACTGGGTTCCGGCCCTTTTCGTGCTCAGGGGCCGACGGGGATTCGGAAGCAGCCCTTAGAGCCGTCGAGCCTTGTTTGACAGCATGCTGTCAAACATGACAGCATGCTGTCATGATGAAAACAGTCCACATGGCCGTGTACGACACCTTCTCGGACTGGGAGGTCGGGCATGCGACCGCACACATCAATCGCGAACTCTGGCACCGCGAGCCGGGAACCTGGCAGGTGAAGACGGTCGCCCTCGGCGCCGCGCCGATCACCTCGATGGGCGGCATGCGGGTCCTGCCCGATCTGGTCCTCGATGAGCTGAAGCCCGCCGACAGCGCCATGCTGATCCTGCCGGGACTCGAAACCGAGCAGCATCCCGAGACGCCGGCGGCCTTCGCGCGCAAGGCCCGGGAGTTTCTGGCGGCCGGGGTGCCGGTGGCGGCGATCTGCGGCGCGACGTTCGGGCTGGCGCAGGAGGGCCTGCTGGACGATCGGCGGCACACCAGCAATGACGCGGGATATCTTGCCTACAGCGGATATTCGGGTGGCGAGCACTATGTGCAGGCGACCGCGGTCACCGACGGTGACCTGATCACCGCGACCGGCACCCGACCGGTCGATTTCGCCCGCGAGATCTTCGCGCGCCTGGGTATCTACGAGCCGCACGTGCTGGAGTCCTGGTACCGGCTGTACGGAGACAATGATCCCGCGGGCTTCTACGCGTTGTTCGAGTACGAGCAGCAGCGCGCGGCGGCCGCGCAATGACCCGCACCGCGCAGCAGCTGTTCGGGGCGGCGGCCGTCACCTCGTTCAAGCTGAACGGCCAATTCCTCTCGATCGCAGAGGAATTGGCCAAGCCGTCCGGGATCACGGTCGCGTGGTGGCAGGTGCTCGGCGCGATTCTGCACGAACCGCTCCCGGTGGCCGGTATCGCCCGCGAAATGGGTATCACCCGCCAGAGCGTGCAGCGCATCGCGGATGTGCTGGCGGACAAGGGATTCGTGGAATACCGCCCCAATCCGGCGCATCGGCGCGCGAAGCTGGTGGCCATCACCGAGGCGGGTCACGACGCGGTGCGGCGGATCGACCCACAGCACGCGGCCATGGCGAAACGGCTTGTGGCGCAGCTGGGTATCGAGCAGCTCGCCCACATCGTGGACGCGCTGACGACCCTGTCGGGCGCCCTCGACGCGCTCGAGGGCGACGCGACGGGCATGGCCTGACTACAGCGCGAACGGGTCCTTGGTCTTGCCGACCAGGGCGGCCACCGACGGCAGGATGGTGGTCGGGCGGTACGGGAACTGCTCGACCAGGGCCGGGGTGGAGATGCCGGTGGTGACCAGGATGGTCCGCATGCCCGCCTCCAGGCCCGAGATGACGTCGGTGTCCATCCGGTCGCCGATCATGACGGTGGACTGGGAGTGGGCACCGATGCGGCGCAACGCCGATCGCATCATCAGTGGGTTGGGTTTACCGACGTAGTAGGGCTTGCGGCCGGTGGCCTCGGTGATGAGGGCGGCGACGGAGCCGGTGGCCGGAAGGATGCCTTCGCGGGACGGGCCGGTGGCGTCCGGGTTGGTGGCGATGAAGCGCGCGCCCGCGGAGATCAGCCGGATGGCGGTGGTGATGGCTTCGAAAGAGTAGGTGCGGGTTTCACCGAGCACCACGTAGTCCGGGTCGGAATCGGTGAGAACGTAACCGATTTCGTGCAGCGCGGTCGTGAGGCCGGATTCGCCGACCACGTAGGCGGTGCCGCCTGGGCGCTGGTCGTTGAGGAAGGTCGCGGTGGCGAGGGCGGAGGTCCAGATGGACTCGACCGGAATATCGAGGCCGGTGTGCCTGAGCCGGGCCTGCAGGTCGCGCGCGGTGTAGATCGAATTGTTGGTGAGCACCAGGAACGGAATGTCGTTGTCGCGCAGTTCGGCGAGGAACTGATCGGCCCCGGGCACCATGTGATTCTCGTGCACGAGGACGCCGTCCATGTCGGTCAGATAGGAGAGGATCGGTTCAGCGCTCGAGTTGGTCACGCGCACATTCTCCGCTATCCCGGAACCGAACGCTCATATATTCCTGCTCTTGCCGACCGCCCGACCGGTTTTATCCCCGGAATACCGTCCGCCCACCCGGGGTTCGATCCCTTGGGTGTGACCCCTGCCGCACCGCGTTTCACCGCTGACCTATCGTGCGAAGTAGGACCGTTCGCGATGCCCGGTGTCGCGGCGGTCGTGCGGGAGGTTGGCCCGCACAGCTCGAGCGCAGCAAGGCGACAGGAGTGCCCAGGTGAAAGACCTCAAGCTCGGTTACAAGGCGTCCGCGGAACAGTTCGGCCCGCGCGAACTGGTGGAGCTCGCGGTGGAAGCGGAGGCGCACGGCCTCGACAGCGCCACCGTCTCCGACCATTTCCAGCCGTGGCGGCACAATGGCGGGCACGCCCCGTTCTCGCTGGCCTTCCTGGCCGCGGTGGGCGAGCGCACCAAGCGCATTCAGCTCGGCACCTCGGTGCTGACCCCGACTTTCCGCTACAACCCCGCGGTCATCGCGCAGGCGTTCGCCACCATGGGCTGCCTGTACCCGGATCGCATCATGCTCGGCGTCGGCTCGGGTGAGGCGCTGAACGAGATCGCCACCGGATTCCAGGGCGAATGGCCTGAGTTCAAGGAGCGTTTCGCGCGCCTGCGCGAGTCCGTGGATCTCATGCGCGCCCTGTGGACGGGCGAGCGGATCGACTTCGACGGCCAGTACTACAAGACCGTCGGCGCCTCGATCTACGACGTGCCCAAGGGCGGCATCCCGGTCTACATCGCCGCGGGCGGCCCGCTGGTGGCCCGCTATGCCGGCCGCGCCGGTGACGGTTTCATCTGCACCTCCGGCAAGGGCATGGATCTCTACACCGAGAAGCTGATGCCCGCCGTCGCGGAGGGCGCCGCCAAGGCCGGCCGCTCCGTCGACGACATCGACCGCATGATCGAGATCAAGATCTCCTACGACACCGATCCCGTTCTGGCACTGGAGAACACCCGCTTCTGGGCCCCGCTCTCGCTGACCGCGGAGCAGAAGCACTCCATCACCGATCCCATCGAGATGGAGGCGGCCGCCGACGCGCTGCCGATCGAGCAGATCGCCAAGCGCTGGATCGTGGCCAGCGATCCGGACCAGGCGGTCGAGCAGATCAAGCCGTACCTGGACGCGGGCCTGAACCACCTGGTCTTCCACGCGCCCGGTCATGATCAGCGCCGGTTCCTGGATCTGTTCCAGCGCGATCTGGCGCCCCGCCTGCGCGCCCTCTGAGTCGGTTCACGCGGTGACCTACGGGGACGGGCGACCCTCGCGGGCGTCCGTCCCCGAATATTCGCGGCCGGGTAACCGGGTACGCGCGGAAATCAGCCCATAACGGTCGGTAGGCTTTCGCCCATGGCTGCCACACCGGTTTCCAGTGTGTACATCGCGTCCCCCGAGGGCGACACCGGCAAGTCGACGGTGGCGCTCGGTGTCCTGCAGGCCCTCGCGGCCACCACGCCGCGAGTGGGCGTGTTCCGGCCGATCACCAGGTCCGCGACCGGGCGCGACTACATTCTCGAGCTGCTGCTCGAGCACTCCACCTCCGACGTCGACTACGACCAGGCCATCGGCGTCACCTACGAACAGGTGCACGAGGATCCCGACGCGGCGATCAGCGAGATCGTCATGCGGTACCACGCGGTCGCCAAGCAGTGCGACGCCGTGCTCGTCATCGGCTCGGACTACACCGATGTCGCCAGCCCCAGCGAACTGCGCTACAACGCCCGCATCGCGGTGAACCTCGGCGCGCCCGTACTGCTGGTGGTGCGCGGAATGGGCCGCACCCCCGAGGAATTGGGCCAGCTGGTGGAGCTGTGCCGCGCCGAGCTGGCGGCCGAGCACGCCAAGCTGGTGGCGGTGATCGCCAACCGGTGCGAGCCCGGGCAGCTGGAAGCCGACGCCGCCGCCCTGAAGCAGGTCTGCACCGTGCCGTCCTGGGCGCTGCCCGAGGTACCGCTGCTGCAGGCGCCCACCATGGAGGAGCTGCGCGAGGCGATCGGCGGCGAACTCTACAGCGGCGACCCGGAACTCATGCAGCGCGAGGCGCTCGAGGTGATCGTCGGCGGCATGACCGCCGAGCACATTCTGGAACGCCTCGCCGACGGCGTCGCCGTCATCACCCCCGGTGACCGCTCCGACGTGCTGCTCGCGCTGGTGAACGCCCATGAGGCGGAGGGCTTTCCGTCGCTGGCCGGCATCATCATGAACGGCGGCATGCTGCCCGAGCCGTCCATCGCGCGACTGATGGCGGGCCTCAAACCCAAGCTGCCCATCGTCGCCACCGACCTCGGCACCTTCGAGACCGCCAAGGCCACCGCGCTCACCCGCGGCCGCGTCTCGCTGTCCAGTATCCGCAAGGTGGACACCGCGCTGGCCCTCATGGAGCAGCGGGTCGATCCGCGGGAACTGCTGCGGCAGATCGAGATTCCCATCCCGAACATCGTCACCCCGCAGATGTTCGAGTACCAGCTCATCGACCGCGCCCGCAACGACCGCAAGCGCATCGTGCTGCCCGAGGGCGACGACGACCGCATTCTGCGCGCGGCCGGCCGGGTGCTGCAGCGCAAGATCGCCGACCTGACCATCCTCGGCGACGAGGCTGCGGTGCGCGGCCGTGCCGCCGAGCTCGGCGTGGACATCGAGGCCGCCGAGGTGCTCGATCCCAAGACCTGCCCGCTGCGCGACGAATTCGCCGAGGAGTACGCCCGCCTGCGTGCCCACAAGGGCATGACGGTGGACCGCGCCCGCGAATTCATGAGTGACATCTCGTATTTCGGCACCATGATGGTGCACATGGGGGTCGCCGACGGCATGGTGTCGGGCGCGGCGCACACCACCGCGCACACCATCCGCCCGTCCTTCGAGATCATCAAGACCGAGCCGGGCGTGTCCACCGTGTCCAGCGTCTTCCTCATGTGTCTGGCCGACCGGGTGCTGGTGTACGGCGACTGCGCCGTGGTGCCGGACCCGACCTCCGACCAGCTGGCCGATATCGCCATCTCCTCCGCCCGCACCGCCGTCCAGTTCGGCATCGATCCGCGCGTGGCCATGCTCTCCTATTCCACGGGCGAGTCGGGGTCCGGCGCGGACGTCGACAAGGTGCGCGCCGGCACCAAGCTGGTGCACGAGCGGGCGCCGGAACTGCTGGTGGAGGGGCCGATTCAATACGATGCCGCGATCGAGCCCACGGTGGCCAAGACCAAGCTGCCGAATTCCGAAGTGGCGGGCCAGGCGACGGTCTTCATCTTCCCGGACCTCAATACCGGCAACAACACCTACAAGGCGGTGCAGCGCAGCGCCGGGGCCGTCGCCATCGGCCCGGTGCTGCAGGGTCTGCGCAAGCCGGTCAATGATCTGTCGCGGGGCGCGCTGGTCGCGGACATCGTGAACACCGTCGCGATCACCGCGATTCAGGCTCAGCAGGAGGCGTGATGAAGGTTCTGGTGATCAATTCCGGATCCTCGTCCATCAAATATCAGCTGCTCGATCCGGCGACCGCCGATGTGTGCGCGCAGGGCGTGGTGCAGCGCATCGGCGAGGCGGTCGAGCCGGATGGGGTGACCGTCGAACACACCTCGGGCGAGAAGACCTTCGAATATCAGGGGCCCATCGCCGATCACGCGCAGGGCCTGCGGGTGGTGTTCGATCTGTTCAGCGCGAGCGGCCAGGATCTGGCGCACGCGGATCTGGCCGCGGTCGGGCATCGGGTGGTGCACGGCGGTGAGGTCTTCTACCAGCCGACGCTCATCACCGACGCGGTGGTGCAGGCCATCGCCGACCTGTCCTCCCTTGCGCCGCTGCACAATCCGCCCAATGTCATCGGCATCGAGTCGGCGCGCGCGCTGCTGCCGGAGGTGCCGCAGGTCGCGGTGTTCGACACCGCCTTCTTCCACAATCTGCCCGCCGCGGCGAAGACCTACGCCATCGACGCGGAAATCGCGGCGGCGCACGGTGTTCGCAAGTACGGTTTCCACGGCACCTCGCACGATTACGTGTCCGGCCAGGCCGCGGCCTTCCTGGGAAAGGACAGAACCGAGCTCAACCAGATCGTGCTGCACCTCGGCAACGGCGCGTCGGCCTCGGCCATTCGGGCCGGGCAGGCGGTGGACACCTCCATGGGCCTGACCCCGCTGGAGGGCCTGGTCATGGGAACCCGGTCCGGGGATCTGGATCCGGGGATCATCTTCCACCTCATCCGCACGGCGGACATGGATGTGAACGATGTGGACGCCCTGCTCAACCGGAACTCCGGGATCAAGGGCATCTCCGGTGTCAATGACTTCCGGGAGCTCGGCCGCCTCATCGAAACCGGCCATCCGACCGCGAAATTGGCGTTCGACGTCTACATCCACCGGCTGCGGCGCTACATCGGCGCCTACCTGATCGAGCTGGGGAAGGTGGACGCCATCACCTTCACCGCCGGTGTCGGCGAGAACGACGCCAAGGTGCGCGCCGAGTCGCTGGCGGGACTGGAGCGGTACGGGATTCGCATCGACGCCGACCGGAACACCGCGAAAGACCGTACGGCCCGGCGCATCTCGACCGACGACTCGGACGTGTCGGTGCTGGTGGTCCCGACCAACGAGGAACTCGCCATCGCCCGCGCCGCCGCCGATCTGGTCGGCTGAACGCCACGGCACCCGCACAGCGATTCGGACTTCACGAAAACATCATGATCGGCCTGGCATGGTGGTCACCGGATCCGGTTCGCCCGGTCCACCGGAACCCGTGTCGCACCACGCACAACCGTGGTAGGGGCCGAAATTCCCTCGCCGGCCCCGTGGTTCGCAGACTGCCTCTGTGACCGCCGCGGGCGACACGGGACTCTTCCGGTTTTTCAGAACCAGGATTTGGCGCGCACCGCGTTGGCCAGATCCACCAGCGCGTACCGGTGGGTGCGTTCGGGCGCGGAGCGGGCCAGGCCGCGCAGGCCGGTCTCGATGCCGCGCCGGAGATCCCGCTCGGTGAACGGTGACCCGAACAGCTTGGAGCCGACCGATTTCGGCAGCTTCCCGGCCTGCACCCAGCCCAGCGCGACCCCCAGGGTGAGAATCCGCAGCTGGGCCGCGCGTCCCTCGCCGGGCGGCAGATCCTGCACCCGCGCCGCCGCCACCCGCAGCGTCGACTCGTCCAGCTCCGCGGCGGGCGCGCAGGTCAGCAGCATGAGAATGGCCGTCATCCGGGCCTCCGCGTAATGCCGTGAGGCGGGCGGCACCTGATCCAGCGCGTGCACGGCGGCGGTGATGTTCCCGGCCGCGGCCAGCTGGCGGGCCAGGCCGAAGGCCGCGCTCACCACGCCCCGATCGGTGCGCCACACGGTGGCGTAGTAGTTCTCGGCGTAGGACCGCCATTCCTCGGGATCGGGCGAATCCCAGTGCTGGAGAATGAGTTCCGCGGTAGCGGCCAGCGCCAGCTTGGGCGCGATCTCGCCGGGCAGCGCCTCCAGCACGGCGTCGAAGCGGGCGAAAGCGCGCTCGTACTCCAGTTCCAGCAGCTCGGTCAGGCCCAGGTACCAGTCGATGCGCCAGTCCGGGGCCGGCGGCAGCGGTTCGTCGGTGAGCCGGGCCAGCAGCATGCGGGCGGCCGCGGGCTCGTCGAGGTCCAGGTGGGCGCGGGCCTCGGCCAGCGTCACCTCCAGTTCGAAGGTCTCGGGCGCACCGCCGGGTTCGGCCGACGCGCGCTGGCGGGCGTGCCGCAGTTCGTCGAGAGAGTGCCGGGGTTCGGGATGCGCGGCCCCGGCCAGCAGCGGCGCGGACGGGTCGCCCGGATCGATGATGGGCACCGGCAGCGCCGCCACCACATCGCGGGGTTGCAGCAGGGTGTCGCGGGGGACGCCGTCGATGATGCCGTCGGTCTGCGCGATGAGCTCGCCGGTGCCGAAGCTGGTGCGCGGCGGGCTGAACAGGGTGGACAGCTGCGGATGCTCGGTGCCGGTCTCGACGGCCAGGATCTCCCGCAGCACCCCGGTGAGCTGCGCGGCCAGCAGCCGCGCGGAGGGGAAGCGGCGCTCCGGGTCCGGGTGGGTGGCGCGCAACAGCAGCCGGTAGAGGAACGGGTGCCGGGCCAGCACCGGCTGCTCCTTCGGATCCGGGATGCCGTCGACGTAGGCGCCGCGCTCCATCGGCAGGTGCAGGGTGAGCACGGCCAGCGTACGGCCCACGGTGTAGATGTCGGAGGCCACCGTCGGCCCGGTGTGCGCGATCTCGGGCGCCTGGAATCCCCTGGTGCCGTACAGGTTTCCGTATGCCTCGAACTGGGTGACCGCGCCCAGGTCGATGAGTTCCACCCGGTCGGTGGTGATCATGATGTTGTCGGGCTTGAGGTCGTTGTAGGCCAGCCCCACCGAATGCAGATAGTCCAGGGCCGGAAGGATTTCCAGCAGGTAGGCGATGGCCTCGGCGACCGGCATGCGGTCGGGCGCATGGTGATCGAGCAGATCGCGCAGCGAATGCCCGCCCACGTACTCCATGACGATGTAGCCGATCGGCGTCCCGTCCGGCCCCGGGTGCTCCACGAAGTTGTGGATCTTCACGATGCTCGGGTGCGCGACCTCGGCCAGGAACTGCCGCTCCGCCAGCGCGACCGCCTGCGCCTCGGCGTCACCGGCGTGCAACAGGCCCTTGAGCACCACCCAGCGGTCGCTCACATTGCGATCGATGGCCAGGTAGATCCAGCCCAGACCGCCGTGCGCGATACAGCCCTGGATCTCGTACTGGCCCGTCACCCGGTCGCCGGGATACAGCGAGGGCCGGAAATCGTAAGGCGCGCCGCAGGTCCGGCAGCTGCCCGCGGTGGTGGACACCCGGGTCGGGGTGGCCCGCCCGACCGGTTTGCCGCACCGCCAGCAGAACCGCCGCCCCTCGGCCACCACCGGATCGTCGAGCACGGCGGCTTCCGGATCCACCGGCTCCACCGCCGGGATCGGCACCAGTCCGGCCCCGAGCCGCCGCACCGCGGGGCGCGGGCGGGTCATGCGGGCGGTGCGCTGGGAGGGCCGGGTCGGGGTGCGCGGCTCGCCCTCGGCGCTCGAAACACCCGGCGCCACCGGGATTTCCGGTTCCACGGCGGTCGGCTCCGTGCCGGGGAATTCCGCGCGCGGCGTCGGCTCGGTGCGCTCGGCGGGCCGGGTGCCCGCGCCGTCGTCGTCGGCCGGTGCGTGCCGCGTGGTCAGCTCGGTCCGGGCGGGCCAGTACGGCCCCACGGTCAACTCGGTGCGCGCGACCGCCTGCGTCCCCTCGGGCTGCTCGGGTGTGGTCATCGTCAGTCCTGATACCTCGGGGGCGGCGGAATGGCGGCGTCGCCGAGCTCGGTCACCAGCCAGCGGCGATAGAGCCGGTTCCAGGTCCCGTCCGCGCGAATGCGTTCCAGGGTGCCGTTGACGAAGCGGACCAGATCGTCCGCGCCCTTGGAGATGCCGATCCCGTACTGCTCGGTGCTCAGGTTGGGTCCCACCACCTCGGTGGCCGGATCCTGCTCGGCCAGCCCGGCCAGCACGGTGTCGTCGGTGCTCACCGCGTCCACCTGCCGCTGCTGCAGCACCACCAGGCAGTCGGCCCAGGTGGGCACGGTGAGGATGGACGCGGCGGGCTGCGAGCGCCGGATCAGGTCCAGGGAGGTGGTGCCGTTGACCAGGCACAGCCGTTTGCCCGCCAGATCTGTCAGTCCGTTGATGCCGGAGTTGCGCACGGCCAGCACGCGCTGATGCGCCTGCAGATACGAGGTGGAGAAGGTAACCGTCTGCCGCCGTTCACAATTGATGGTCATGGTCTTCACCACCACGTCCACGGTGTGCTCCTGCAGCGCCCGCTCACGGTCGGCGGAGCCGAGGATCCGGAACTCCAGCGCCCCCGGATCGCCCAGCAGGTCCCGGGCCACCTCGCGGGCGATCTCCACATCGAATCCGGCGAGCGTGCCGCTGGCCGGGTCCCGGAAGCTGAACAGATTGCTGCCCGGGTCCAGGCCCACCAGCAGCCGCCCCCGCGCCCGGATGGCGTCGATGTCCGGCCCGCTCCTGGTGCCATTGGGCCGCAGGCTCGCGGTCGGGTCACCGCAGTCGGTCACCTCCGGCGGCGGCGCGCTCTGGGTCTGTGCCGCAACGGCTCCCGACGGCAGTGGCGGCTCGACATAGCTGGGCACCCGGGTCGAGGGCGCGGGCGGCGGGGGACTGGTGTCCCCGCAGGCGGCCGTGCAGGCCACGGCCGCGGCCAGGGCCGCGAGAGTCAGGGAGCGGACGGGTCTTCGGGTCATCGGTACTCCCGCAGTCGGGGCCAGAGACCGGCCGCGATCAGCACGGCGGCGGCGGTGCTCAGCACCAGCGCCCCGGGTCCGAGCAGGTCCAGCGTGCGGGCGGCGTGCGAGGTGTCGGTGCGCAGCATGTCCCGGGTGTCGGCGATGCCGTCGCCGAGCGCGCGGTCCAGCGCGTCGGTCTGAGCGGCGGCCTCGTTGGCGCCCGGCCCGGTGGCGACCGCGGCCGCGCCGATGAAGTCGCCCTTGGACAATGCGTCGTTCATGCGCTGGTGCGCGGCCCGCCAGCGGTCCAGGGCGGCCGCCGCGGTCTGCACGTCGCTCGCGCCGGGCGCGTCGGTTCGATAGCCGGACAGGATGTTTCGCAGTTTGTCGATGGCCTGGTCGTAGGCCTTGTCGTAGTCCGCGCTGGTGTCGCGGCGCACCAGCTTGAGGGTTTCCGCGGTGCGAGCCTGCTGGGCCAGGATGCGGCTCTGGGTGAGCGCCGTGGTGGGGGTGCTGCCCTGGTCGCGGGCGTGGGTGGTGTCCACCGCGGAGATGATGCCCGCGATCACCGTCCAGGCCAGCAGCACCACCATGGTCCCGGTGGCCAGCAGCAGCCCGAGATTGAGCACCCGGTGCCAGCGCCGGTACAGGAACAGCTGTGCCGCGATCAGCGCCGCCACCACCAGCAGCGGCAGCAGGATGGCGGGCCAGGGCGGGCGCACGTGGGTGTGCTGGGTGGCGGTGATGGCGGTGGACCGGTGCTCCTGCAGTTCCTGCGCCATCGGCAGCAGCGTTCCCTGCATGAGGTTGGACGCCTCGCTCAGATAGGCCGCGCCCACCGGCTCCCCGGCGCGGTTGTCGACCCGCGCGGTCTCGATGACGCCGGTGTACACCGGCAGCCCGGTGGCGATGCCGCTGCGCAGCTGCGTATCCGTGTCCCCGTCACTGCGATTGGACTGGATCACCAGTTCGGCCGCGGCCTCGCCGATCGCCTGGTTGTACCGGTCACGCACCGGCTTCGGTTCCAGCCCACCGGAAATGAAGGCGGCACCGGCCGAGGCGTCGGCCACCGACAGCGAGGTGTAGAGCCGCTGCGCCGAATAGGCATCGGGCTCCGACTGATCCAGCAGGACGTCCAGGGCGTGTTGCCGGTTGGTCACCGCGGTGTCGGTCACGATGCCGGCCGCCACGCACAGGCTCAGCAGGACCAGCCCGATGGCGATCAGTTTGGCCGGGGAGGACCGGGCGAAACTGCGCAGTTCGGTGGTCGCGAAGCGTTCGCGCCAGGCCGCCGCGGCAGTGCGCGGGGACAGCTCCGCGAGCCGCAATTCCTCGGTGCGAGCCATCCTCACCTCCTACTGACCGATATCGAACGACCGACTTGTTGCTGCCGGATGAGCTTATTGTGGACGTACCGCCGCTGTGACGCGGGAATCCCCGCGGTCTGCTCCGCTGAGCGGGGGCTGTGCACGGCAGTGCGGTCGGACGATGGGATTGCGAAGATGCGTGGTGATGGGGACGGGTGGGCGGAGAGTCCGGATGGCACCCGCCAGTGGGGTCGTTTCGGCGCTGCCGGACTGTTGCTGCGCGCCCCGCTGGCCGGCGGCGGATCTGCAGTCCTGCTGCATCATCGGGCCGCCTGGACCCATCAGGGCGGCACCTGGGCGCTGCCCGGCGGAGCCCGCGACTCCCACGAGACCAGCGTGCACGCGGCCGTCCGCGAGGCCGAGGAGGAGGCGGGCATCGCGCCCGGCTCGATCCGGGTGCGCGGATCCCGCGTGACCGCGACCGCGCCCAGTGGCTGGACCTACACCACCGTCATCGCCGATGCCGCCGATCAGCTGCGCACCCGCGGCAACCAGGAGAGTCAGAACCTGATCTGGGTGCCCGAGGACGAGGTCGAGGACCGGCCGCTGCACCCCGGCTTCGCCGCGGCCTGGCCCGCCCTGCGCGCCACGCCCACCCTGATCAGTCTCGAGGGAATCGCCGATACCGGCGTGGTGGCGGCCGCGTTGCCGCGCACCCTGGATCTGGCCGGTCAGGGATTCCTCTGGCTGCATTCGAATGGCGGCGGGATCGGCCGCACCGCCCGCATCGGCGCGCCCGAATCGGTCACGGAACAGACCGATTTGGCCGGAAATGTGTTGTTCCTCACTCTGGATCAGGTGTTGTCTTGAGGCGTGACAACGCGCGAGGTCCCCACCTACTGCCGGATCTGTGAGCCCCTCTGCGGGCTGATCGCCACCGTCGAGGACGGGAAGCTGGTGCGCCTGCGCGCCGACAAGGACCATCCGCTCTCCCGCGGCAACGCCTGCCCCAAGGGCATCGCCTTCACCGAGATCCAGAACGATCCCGACCGGGTGCTGTATCCCTTGCGGCGCACGGCCGCCGGCGCGTTCGAACGGGTCTCCTGGGACACGGCGCTGGACGAGATCGGCGCACGCCTGCGCGGGCTCATCCGCGAGCACGGAATCGAAAGTCTCGGCTGGTATTTCGGTAATCCGTCCTCCTTCTCCTATTCACACACCCTGTGGATGGTGGGCTTCCAGCTGGCCGCCGGGTTGAAGCATGTGTATTCGGCCGGTTCCCAGGACATCAACAACCGCTTCGTGGCCAGCGAGCTGCTCTACGGCTCCCTCACCACCGTGCCGGTGCCCGATCTGGACCGCACCGATTTCCTGCTCATGCTGGGCGCGAATCCCCTTGTCTCACACGGCAGTGTGCTGAGCGCGCCGCGTATCCGCGAGAAGCTGACCGCCATCACGAAGCGGGGCGGGCGGGTGGTGGTGGTCGACCCGCGAAACACCGAGACCGCCAAGCTGTTCGAGCACGTCGGCGTGCGACCGGACGGTGACGCCTGGCTGCTGGCCGCCCTGTTGCAGGTGATCTTCGACGAGGGTCTGGAAGACGCCGGGGCACTGCGCCGCCAGGCCGGCGGCGCAGGTGAATTACGGTCAGCCGTAGCGCGTTTCACGCCCGAATACACCGCCGAGGTCACCGGCCTCGAACCCGATCGGGTGCGCGCCCTGGCCCGCGATCTGGCCCGTGCCGAATCCGCCGCGGTCTATGGCCGCACCGGCACCTGCCTGGGCAGGCACGCGACCCTGGTGGCCTTCCTCATCGACGTCCTGTCCCTGGTGACCGGAAACCTCGACCGGCCGGGCGGTTCGGTCTTCGGCAAGGAACTGGTGGCGGTCTCCGAGCTGAGCGCCCGCCTCGGTTTCGCCGGTTACGGCAAGAACCATTCCCGCATCGGCGGATTCCCGGACGTGCTGGGCACCTTCCCGGCCGCCATCATGGCCAAGGAGATCACCACGCCCGGCCCGGGGCAGCTGCGTGCCCTGTTCACCTCGGCGGGCAATCCGGTTTCCTCGGTGCCCAACGGCCGCGAACTGGCCGCCGCGCTCACCGAACTGGACCTGTTCGTTTCCATGGACATATATGTCAACGACACCAACCGGATGGCCGACTACATCCTCCCGGCGACCACCTTCCTGGAGCGCGACGACATTCCGTTGCCGTTCACCGCGTTCTCCCCGACGCCGTACACCCAGTACACCGAGCGGGTCGTCGAACCGTACGGGGAGGCTCGCGAGGAATGGCGGATCATCGACGCCATCGCGACCCGGATCGGCGTGCAGCCCTTCGCCGTCGGCCCGGCCCGCCCGGCCGGTCGCCTGCTGAGCGTCCTGCGCCGCCGCGTCCCGGGCCTCGGCTCCGCCCGCCCCACCCCGACCCTGCTGGCCGACCTGGCCCTGCGCACCGGCCCCTACGGCGACCGATTCGGCCTGCGCCGCAATGGCCTCAGCCTGCGCATGCTGCGCCGTCACCCGCACGGGGTGGTGCTCGCCGACAGCATCGCCACCGGGGTGCTGCGGAACGTGGTGCGGCACCAGGGGGGCCGCGTGCGGCTGGACCCGGACGAGATCATCGGCGAACTGCGCACCCTCAGCGCGCGGCCGGCCGATCCGGCCTATCCGCTGCGCGTCATCGGCCTGCGCGAACTGAAATCCCACAACTCGTGGATGCACAATGCGGAGCCGCTCATGCGCGGCGACCGCGAGCACGCCGCCCGCATCAATCCCAAAGACGCGGCGATGGCGGGCATTTCCGACGGCGACCGCTGCCGGGTCACCTCCGCGCACGGCGCCATCGAGGTGACCGCCCGGCTCACCGAGGACATGACCGAGGGCACCGTGGCCATTCCGCACGGCTGGGGGCACGACGGCGGCTGGCAGCGCGCCAATGCCGCCGGGGGCGCGAACGTGAACGACCTGATGTCCACCGATCTCGCCGATGTGGAACGCCTCGCGGGCATGTCCAACCTGAACGGCGTCCCGATCCGACTCGACCCGGTCGGCTAGCTAGCGGTCGTTCTCCAGGATCCGCTGCTTGATGGCGCGGGCGGCGGCCGCCGGATCGTCGGCCTCGGTAATGGCCCGCACCACCACGATTCGCGTCGCGCCCGCGTCCAGCACCTCGGGCAGGCTGCGGGCGTCGATGCCGCCGATGGCGAACCACGGCCGGTGCGTGTGCGAATCGGCGGTGGACCGGACCAGGTCGATGCCCGCCGGGGTGCGGCCCGGCTTGGTCGGGGTGGCGTACACCGGCCCGGTGCAGAAGTAGTCGATGTGCTCGTC
This sequence comes from Nocardia sp. NPDC004711, assembly GCF_053601595.1. NCBI lineage: Bacteria > Bacillati > Actinomycetota > Actinomycetes > Mycobacteriales > Nocardiaceae > Nocardia > Nocardia sp. NPDC004711. The sequence goes on from NZ_JBSGCB010000019.1 coordinate 95,292, forward strand.
CACCGCGGCCAGTCCGGCCTGCGCGCGATTGTGCGTGGAGCGGCCCAGCACCACCTCGCCGCCCAGGATCTGCCGCGCGTACCAGGGCGGCAGGTCGCCCTGGCCCAGGTGCAGCACATCCACCCCGGCCGCGAGCGCGATATCGGCGCGGTCGTTGCACGCGACCAGGGCGCCGTGGCGACGGGCGGCGGCCTTCAGCTCGGCCAGCGCACCCAGTTCGGCCTTGGCCTCGAGCGGCCCGAACTGCTTCTCCCCGGGCGAGCCCTTGTCCCGCAGCTGGATGATGTCGACGCCGCCGGCCAGGGCCGCCTCGGCGAACTCCGCCAGGTCACCCCGGTCCCGGCGGGCGTCGGTGCACAGGTACAGCCGCGCGGTGGCGAGGCGTTCCCGTGGGGTGGCGGGCCGGTTCGGGTGGGAGGGTTGCACAGCCTCGACGGTAGTCGCGCTACGGTGTTCGAGTCGAAACGACCCGAGGGAGCGCACCCGGCGTGCAGCCGCGCGACGCTCCCGCCGAGTCCACTGTTTCGCCCGATATATATGCAGGTCCCGCGGATGCCGGGATGAGTTAGGTGGATTCACATGCGGACTCTGGCCGTCGTCGGCGGCGGTGTGATCGGACTTTCGGTAGCCTGGCGTGCCGCCGGAGCGGGCTGGACCGTCACCCTCTTCGACCCGGCCGTGGGCTCCGGATCCTCCTGGGTGGCGGGCGGCATGCTCGCCCCGCTCTCGGAGGGCTGGCCCGGTGAGGACGCCGCTCTCGCCTTCGGCGCCGCCTCCCTGATCCGCTGGCCCGGTTTCGCCGCCGAGCTGCGGGCCGTCACCGGCACCGATGTCTTCGTCGCCGATCAGACCCTGACCGTCGCCCTGGACGGCGCCGATGCCGCCGACCTGCGCACCATCGCCGACTGGGTGAATGCCCGCGGCCATGAACTGCGCCTGCTGGACCGCGCCGGGGTGCGCGCCGCCGAACCCGGCCTGGGCCGCGGCGTGCGCGCCGGACTGCTCGCCGTCGCCGAACCCGCCGTGGACAATCGCGCCCTGGTGACCGCGCTCCGAACCGCCTGTGCCGCGGCCGGAGTCGAGTTCCGTGCGGAGCCGGTGGAGTCGCCGGCGGGCCTGCCGCACGATCGCATCGTGCTCGCCACCGGCGCCGCGGCCGCCGACCTGTGGCCCGGTCTGCCGGTCCGCCCGGTGAAGGGCGAGATCCTGCGCCTGCGCCGCCGCCCCAGCGCCCCGCCCGTGCCCGCCCGCGTGGTCCGGGCCCGGGTGCACGGCCGGCCCATATATCTTGTGCCGCGGCGTGACGGAATCGTGCTGGGTGCAACACAATACGAAGTCGGGTTCGACAACGCCGTCACCGTCGCCGGTGTCCGCGACCTGGTCACCGATGCCGAGGCCGTGCTGCCGGGTATCGGCGAGTACGAATTCGCCGAGGCCATCGCGGGTTCGCGCCCGGGCTCGCCCGACAATCTGCCGCTGATCGGTTACCTGGACGAGCGGGTGATCGTGGCCGCGGGACACGGCCGCAACGGCATTCTCGACACCCCGGTCACCGCCGACGCCGTCCTGGCGCTGCTCGCCGACACCGAGCTGCCCGAGGCGCGCGCCGCGGACCCGCGCCGGTTCACCACCGCCGCACCGTTTCACCCAGGAGGAGTCCGATGACCGCAATTCCGGTCGGCGTCACCGTCAATGGCGAGGATCATGTTTTCCCCGACGAGCTCACCATCCGGCAGCTGCTGGAACGGCTGAACCTGCCGTGCCAGGGCGTGGCGCTGGCCATCGACGGCGCGGTGTTCCCCAAGTCCCGCTGGGACGAGCCGGTCGGCCGCGGCTGGGAGATCGAGGTACTGACGGCGGTGCAGGGTGGCTAGCGCGATCGAACCGCTGGTCATCGCGGGCCGCGAGTTCGGCTCCCGGCTCATCATGGGCACCGGCGGCGCGGAGAATCTGGCCGTGCTGGAGGAGGCCCTGGTCGCCTCGGGCACCGAGCTGACCACGGTCGCCATGCGCCGGGTGGACGCCGCGGGCGGCACCGGCGTGCTGGACCTGCTCAAGCGGCTGGAGATCGCCCCGCTGCCCAATACCGCCGGCTGCCGCACGGCCGCCGAGGCCGTGCTCACCGCTCAGCTGGCCCGCGAGGCTCTCGAAACCGATTGGGTGAAGCTGGAAGTCATCGCCGACGAGCGCACCCTGCTGCCCGACGCCATCGAATTGGTTGCCGCCGCAGAGCAATTGGTGGACGACGGCTTCACCGTGCTGCCCTACACCACCGACGACCCGGTGCTGGCCAAGCGCCTCGAGGACACCGGCTGTGCTGCGGTCATGCCCCTGGGCTCGCCGATCGGCACCGGTCTGGGTATCGGCAATCCGCACAATATCGAGATGATCGTGGCCGCCGCGGGCGTGCCGGTCATCCTCGACGCGGGCATCGGCACCGCCAGTGATGCCGCGCTGGCAATGGAACTCGGCTGCTCGGCGGTCCTGCTGGCCACCGCGGTCACCCGCGCCCGGCAGCCCGCGCTGATGGCCGCCGCCATGGCCCGCGCGGTCGAGGGCGGATGGCTGGCGCGGCAGGCGGGTCGAATCCCCAAGCGCTTCTGGGCCCAAGCCTCCTCGCCCGGATTCTGAAGCGCCGCACTCTGGTTCGCGGCGCGTTTGGTTCTTGACCGAGTGGAGCGGGGGAGCGAAGCGGAGGGAAGAACGAGACCTCCAGCGACGCGAACCCGCCCGGAGCGAAGCGGAGGGCAAATCGGACACAGTCATCCTCAGGGATGGTTCGCTCCGGGCCTCTCTCTAGGCGCTGAGCTGCGCCTTTGCTCGCTGGTAAGCGCCGGGTATGTCACAAGATGTCACAACCGGCGCGAATACCCGTTCCCACGCCGCCGAGGCGGCCTCGCGGAACTGGTCGTCAGCGTCGATGTACACCCCGGTCACGGGCGAGGCGATCGACCCTTGGGCCTCGTGGCCGAGCCACGATCCGACATGGTGCGGACCGATGCCCGGCTGAAGAGCGAGGTGCGTTCCGCACGTCTTCCGCGCCTTGTGCAGCGTCAGATAGTCGATCGGCAACGAGTTGATCAGGTCGGCCCATTGCTGCCACGGGTAGGCGTTCGTCACGGGTCCGCCGCTGCCCTCGTGCACCACGACGTGAGTCGGCGGCTCGCCGTCGACGCCCCACCGCCGCCCCGAGGCGAGGTGCCGCTCGCGCTGCCAGCGCAACACCAGCTTCAGCGCCGCGACCGCCGAGGGCGGGAAGGGAAGCTCACGCTCGGAGGCTTCGGACTTCACTGTGTCGGTGCGCGTCTGCTCGACGCCCTCGCCCCTCTCCGCGGGCTTGCGACGATCGCGCTTGCGCTGCTCGAGCACCCACGCCCGGCCTGTGCTCATGTCGATCCGATCCCACTCCAGCCCCGCGATCTCGCCCCGGCGCAGGCCCAGGAACCCGAGCAAGCAAATAGCAAACAGGTTGAGGCCATCGGCCGAGGCCGCGGTGAGGATGATCGAGACCTCCTCGAGGGTGAATGCCTCGCGCTTCGGGCCATGTACGGCGCCCGTCGCGCGCTTCTTGAAGCGCGGGACCAGCGCGGCGTGATTGGCATCGAGAAATCCCTCATCGCGCAGACCCTGTAGCACCGACTCCAGACGGGCGAGCATCTTGTTCACCAGCGCAACCGACCACGGCCGGCGCTTTCTACCGGATGGGCCGGGATGCGGGCACGTGCCGGTGTGGAGCTGGTGGGCGAGCTTGGCAATCTGGACCTTGTGCAGGCGCCGGACGGGCAACCGGCCGTAGGCATCCTTCACTGGCTGGAGCAGGTCCAGGTAGATCACCACCGTGTCCCGGTCGGCCGACTGCACCTGAGCCCATTCGTCGATTGCCTCGGCGACGGTGAACCTCGCCGAGCGGCCGGACAGGCTGCCCCTGGCCGACTTCAGCGAGTGTCCGGCGTCGTACTCGACCGCCTCGGACTCGCTATAGAACGTGATCACGTCGAACGTCGGCTTGCCGGTTACCGGGTCGACGCCCGCGCGGCCTCGAAATACCCACCGCTCCGGAGATCGTGGTCCGGCGGGCTTGTAGGTGATGCTCGACGGCAGGGCCTTCTTACGCGCCATCGCTCACCGCCAGTCCGGCCCTGCGGAGCTGTTCCGTCAGCTGATCCAGCTCGTCGTGTGCAGCGCGGAGTGCTTGCTCTGCCCTGTCTTTCGCCGGTTGGGATTGACGCGGAGCGAACTCGGCTTTGATTTGGGCGAGGTTTGCGTCTCTGACCACTGTACGAAGTGCGGCGTACTGCCGAGACAGCTGAACCTTCTCATTGGTGCTCTGCTGCGTCCGTTCGTCCAAATGGACCTCCCATGCCGGGATCTCTCCCGAAAACCATTGCACGGCTTCAATACTCGTCGTGGTGACGCCTGGCCATACCTCGACGGGGCCATCCATCAATGCCGGATAAAGCAGCTCGACAGGCGATACGCCCAGGGCCAGGGCGAGTGAGATCAACTCCGGGACCGTGATGGTCTTCTTGCGTCCTAGCTCCAGGTCGCTGACTTGTGCCTTGGTCAGTGGGTACCGGAATTGTGCTGTCCGCTCGGCCAGCTTTACCGCGGACAGCTTCGGCGTCCTCCCCTCACGCAGCGCTTTGACTGCTTGACCTACTCGGCCAGCGATATCGGCATCCCAATTTGTCGTCATGGCAACGACAATAGCGGAATACTTGCGTATTCCATACGAAGCGCGTAAAACTCGTATGGACAACATCAAACAGTCCGGTACGTCGTATCGGCAACGAAAGCTGGTGAAGATGGCGGACAGCTTGAACGCCCTGCCGGAAGCCCTGAAGCGGATCCCCGTCAGCAGGTCGAAGTTCTACGAGTTGATGCGATCCGGCGAAATCGGGTCGGTCAAGGTCGGAGCGCGGCGGTTCATCGCCGATAGCCAGATTGATGCGTTCATTCAACGCCTGGCGAGGGAATCGGAGGACCTGGCCGTGCGGGGGGAGGCCCTGGTCGCCTCGGGCGCCGAGCTGACCACGTCGGACGCTGCCTAATGCCGACCATCTTCTACACAAACGACCCGGGAGCGGGTGGTGCCGCTCACCGGGTCAACGAAACCGCGCCCCAACCCGCTAGAAGGAACGAATTTCTGTGACCAGAGTAGCCCACCCCGACCTGCCTAGCTGCTGTGATTGCGGCAGCACGCACGGCCCCCGGGTTCCGACCGGCGACCGGGACGACCGCGGCGCGCAGACTTTCCGATGCGGCCCGGGCCATGGATGCGCCACCTACCCCGAACCGGCCGACTACAGCAAAGCCCCGTTCGCTCATCGCATCCCCACGATGATCACGTGGGCGCGTCTCCGGAATCTCCGGCCCAGCACGGTGATCGACACCGTCGCCCAGAATGGCGAACTCCCCGCCGACCAGCAGTGGTCGGCCCTGTTCGCGCTGCCCCGGCGGGGCGCGCGGCTCACCGGCGAGGTGAGTGTGACCTATGCGGACGACCCGGACTGGCCAGGCGAGCCGATCAAGTTCGAGGCGGCCGGGGAAGAGTTGCACCTCAGTCTCGCCGAGGCGGAGAAATTGGTCGCCGACCTGGTTGATCTCCTTGTTCGCCATGGGGGTCGGCGATGAGCACGGGGGGCGTTCGGCAGTTGCGCCACCGCCGCGTTGCCGCCCGCCGCCTGCCCGGTGGTGACCCGTGGACAGCGGACCTACACGCCGGGGAGCTGACGCTCACGCCCCGGCAGCTCGAAGCGTGGTCGCAGGCCGCGAATCACATTGCGGCAGATGGCCTTGTGCCGCTCATCCCGATCGCGGTGTTGCGTGCTCTGCACCGCCGGGGCGGTGAGGATCGCGAACTCGCTGAGCGCATCCATCGATCAGGAGGCGTCGCCGCTTGAAGATCACCAGCCCGGGCGAGGCCTCCGCCCTCATGGCGACGTATCGGAACACCGGAACCGAAGGCGCAGCGGAAGTCGCCGCGCCTTCGGTCCCGGTGCGACCGCCGGCGCACTGCCCGAGGCACGAGTACTACGACCGGGTGTGCCTTGGCTGTCGTGAGTATTACCGGGAACAACTCGAGCTGGAACGCCAGGAGCGCGAGGCAGGAAGTGTGGCCCCTGAAGTCCTGCGGGCAGTCCCGGTAACGCAACCGGAGGAGGTCGAGGTACCGCGCTCTCTCCTCACTGGAATGCGCAATGGCACATGGCTCGACGCCCAGGAGTTCGCGCCTTTGGAGTGGACGGTCGAGGGCATCCTCCCCGAAGGCTTCGGCCTCCTCGTTGCACCCCCGAAGGCGGGAAAGTCCTGGTGGGTCGCAGGTGTCGGACTCGCTTGCGCGGCAGGCGGATACGCGCTGGGCAAGATCCCGGTCAAACAGCGTCCCGTGCTGTACCTCGCGCTCGAGGACGGGCACCGCCGACTCCAGTCCCGATTCCGCACCTTGATGGAGGGCGCACCCATTCCCGGGTTGATGAACGTGATCATCGAGGCGCGGCCGAACGTGGTGCCCGGCATGATCGGCGAATTCCTGGAGCTGCACGGCAACCGGAAGCCGCTTGTCATCCTGGACACGCTCGGCAAGGTGAAGCCGCCGAAGCGGGCGGGTGAGGACTCGTACGGCAGTGATTATGCGATCGGCTCGCAGCTGAAGGCGGTGGTCGATTCGGTGCCCGGTTCGTCGCTGCTGGCGGTGCATCACACCCGTAAGGCCGAATCGGTCGACTTCGTGGATGCGGTGTCCGGAACGCAGGGCATCGCCGGATCCGCGGACTTCGTGCTGGTGCTCACCCGCAAGCGCAAGGACGACCAGGCGGTACTCGCGGTCACCGGTCGAGACGTGCCCGAGAACGAGTACGCGCTGACCGTCGAGGGCGGCAAGTGGGTACTTGACGGCATGGACTTGGTCGACGCCGCCGCGACCGTCGACCGCCGCAAGGACGCTGGCAACCTCGGCGACCGCAGCATGGACATCTACGCCTACGTCATGGCGAACGGGCCGACCACTCCGCGCGATATCGCCGAACGATTCGGTATGGACAACAAGTTGGCTGGCAATGCCCTTGCCCGCCTGTACGAGTCGGGCCGCATCTCCAAGCCCAAGCGCGGAATCTACGACCGTGCCACCACTGGTGAAAGTGGTGAAAGCGGTGAAACGGATGAGTAGCCGCTGGTCAGCGATCCGGAGAGATTTCACCACTCCGTTTCACCACTCGTCGAAGTGCCGCAGTCGTCCCGCCTGCGCTTTCACCGCTTTCACCGGTTTCACCACCTTCTCGGTTGAGCATCTCTACCCTTCCGCTCTCCCTGCTCCTCCTGCGCTCCCTGTGAGGTCGGAGGGGGTGCGGCAGGGAGCACTCGAGAGCAGGGTGCGCAGGGAGCAGGGAGCAGTGAGCGCCCGGTATCCCTGTTCTCCGCTCCCTGCGCTCCCTGTGAGGTCAGGAGGGGTGCAGCAGGGAGCACGCGAGTGCAGGGAGCAGAGAGCAGAGATATGGGTAGGGCGCGCACGCTGCTCCCCGATTCGGCCTATCGACACCGATAGTCCGGGGCCAGGGCAGGGGGCGTCGGCCGCATGACGAATTACCGCCAAGGTCGTGGTCTTGAGTATGAGGTCCGCGATCACCTCCAGGCCCAGGGTTACGACGTGCTGCGGTCCGCGGGCAGCAAGGGTGCTGCCGATCTCGTCGGCTTCAAGGTCGGCGAGATCGTTTTCGTGCAGTGCAAGCGCAGTGGCACTTGCCCGCCCGCCGAACGCGTCGCCCTGCTGCGCCTGGCCGGACTGGTCGCCGGCGTCCCGCTCATCGCTTCACGCCCGCCCCGCCAACGCATCCACTACCGGCGGCTCACCGGCGCCGGACCGAAGGACTGGCTGCCCTGGACAGCCGACGAAACAGCATCAGGAGAACCCGCGTGACCACCAACGACCACGATCAGCTCACCGCCGACCGGGCCACCGCGAACCTGGCCACAGCCCTCCGCTGGCTCGGGGACGCCCTGGCCGTCCTCGACGACCAGCTCCCCCGGCTGGAAGCCACCGCCCACGCTCTGCGCGCAGCCCGCCGCCAGTGCACCGATCCCGCCGTGGCGCTGGACCACTACGCCCGCCGCCTCGAGGCCGTCGCCGCCGAACTGCGAGGCGAACCGTGAGCAAACCACCGCCACCATCCACAACCCCGATCGACTGGTCGGTGGACAAAACAAACGCGATAGCCGAGCGGCTCGAAGAGCTGGTGGTCGAGCAGGGGCTTGGTCGCAACGAACTTGCCCGGATGTTCGGGGTGAGCGCGTCCACCGTTTCACTCGCCGCGAAGCGTGCAGGCGTCAGCTTCGCCACACGGCCGCCCGCCGAGGCCGTCGCCGCTCTGCGTCGGCGGGTCACCACTCGCCGGTACGCGCTCGCCGAGCAGCTCGCCGTTACCGCGGTGCGGGTTCTCGAGGCGATCGACCCGGGCGACGCGGCAGCCGCCCGGCAGTTGGCTATTGCCGGGGCGGTGCTGGTCGACAAGGCGATCTTGCTCGACGCCCAGGTGCAGGCCGACATCGAGCGGGCCGAAGCCGAGCACGACCGCGCCGAGGCCGCCGAGGAACAGCGGGTGCACGCCGAGCTGATGCGGAACGCGCGGCAGCTGGTCGAGCAGTCGGGCGGCGTAGACGCGGCGCGGGAAAAACTTCGCCTCGAGGCGCTGGCCGAGGGAATCGACCTCGATGCACTCGATGACGACGAACTGTGAAAAACGAAGGAACAGAAGGAGTTTCACCATGACCGAACAGCAACCCGTCGCCCTCGACGGCGCAACCGCACTCGAGGCACTTCGGCGGGCAGCCGCCGCCGCTGGAGCCGATCCGGCTGCCCTGCTGGACTCGCAGTCGTTCCGCGATCAGATCGCTAACGTCGACATGACCGCGGCCGGCGCTTTCGACCAACTCGCCGAGGCGGCGCGGGCGACAGTGGAGCAATTCCCGGTGATCGCCGCGGCAGCACAGCAGCAGTGGCCGAACGCGGCCGATGGGCCGACCGTCGAACAGATGCTCGCCAACAACAGTCCCGAGCAGAAGGCAGCGGCACGCGCCGCCCGTCAGGAACGCGTGCAGCAGTACTACGACTCGATCAACGCCGCCAATGCCGGACACCCGCTCCACAAGGCCGCTTTCGGCAGGCTCGAGGCCGAGGTGGGGCGTGCCGTGGCGCGCGCGGAAGCGGAGAAGGCCCAGCGGGAAGAGCGCGACGCGGTGATCCGCCGCGGCTTCGCGGTCGGCTCCGCGTGGCCGGAAGCTGGCGATCAGGACTAGCCAGGCGGCATCTCGGCAGCGCCTCCGGACGGTAGTCGGCTACGGCTACCGGCCGGGGGCGCTGGTCTTCCGGCCGCCCGTTAGGCCCTCCTGATCGCTCAGCGGTGCCAAGCTCGGATGTTGTTGTCTGTAACCCGTGCGGCACGCAGCCGTTGAGCGTCCTGCGGGTTGAATGCCGCCGTGTCCAGATCAGGCAATTGCGGGGCCTGCCCGTAGCCGGGAAAACGCTCGGCGATGGGTCCAGGCTCAATTGAGCGCCACTGGCTTCCGTGCTGGATGACTTCATGCGGCACGGCTTTCCGCAGCTTCCAGCACACCTTCATGCGCTCGGTCAGCTCGGTGACGATCGATGTCAGCGAGCCGAGCAGGCCGTCCAAGACGTCCTGGCTGTTCTTCATCAGGAAGGCACTCGTCAGGTCGCGCTTCATACCGGTCGGCGGATATACCAGCGTCTGTAGTTCGCTCCACTTCGGCTGCCTGTAGAACGGTCTCATCAACGAGCCATCGGCGGCGAGAACTCGAAGGTGTGTGCTGGGCGCTCGATGGGTCAGCGCGTTACGGGTCTCTCGCATCCACACCAGCCAGTCCGCCGGCCCGAATCTCCCCGGATCGAGCACTGGGTCGAGTAGATCCTGTTGCCACTGGCGGCCGAGACTGCCCAGCGGAGCCAAGCCTCGCTTCGTCGAGCCGTTCGACAAGTCAGCGGCCAGGTCTTCGATCTGCTTCCAGTCCGTTTTCACCACGTCTTTGACCTCGAAACCGCCGACGATCACCAGCGCCGCAGCGGCTCGGTCGAGTACACGGCCCATATGGAAGAAGCAGTGCTCGGCGGTGAGATCGATGCGAAGAACCCGCGTCTGGTCGTGCGACAACGCAATGTATGACTCAATTCGCTCTTGCGGGGTGATTCCCGAGGCGCCGCGCACCGCATCACGGGAGGCAGCATCGTCGGCCGAAACGGCCTCTCTGTGCTCGGCCGCGGTGAAGGCCGCCGCCGTCAGCGCCGCCCCGGTTCCCGCCAACGATTGGATCAAGTAGTCGGCGATGAGCGCGAGCGTCTTCCAGTCACTGAATCCGGCCCACCAACGAAAGCCGCCCCCGCCGCCGCTGACGTCCAGCTCGCCGACGAGCTGGTGGCAGAACTTGGTGAGCAGGTCCACAGCTGCTGCGACCTGCTCTGTAGGCCCGGCGTTTGGCATGAAGAGAGACGTTACTGTCAGTTCCCAAGGCCATGCACTGCTTTTTTCGGTGGCTACTGAAAGCGCCGAAGCGCTGACCATCCGAGAAGTCAGTGAAGCTGACTTCAGGCATGACGCGCGGCGTAGGGGTGTCGTTTTGGGGTGTACCCCAGCACCACACTCGGCGCGCAGCCATAACGCGTCAGGTTGAAGTCCATCCTCGAATTTCTTGACACATGTCTGCCAGGGTTCTAGATTTCAACCTGACACATTGAAGTTCAGGGAAGGAAACGGACATGCGCGTCGGTTACATCCGGGTTTCGAGCAGCGATCAGAACACCGTCCGTCAGCTCGACGGGGTCGAGGTCGAGCGCACGTTCACCGACAAGGCGTCGGGCAAGGACACCGCGCGCCCGATGCTGGACGAGCTGATCGGGTTCGTGCGCGACGGTGACACCGTGCTCGTCCACTCGATGGACCGCCTCGCCCGCAACCTCGACGACCTGCGCCGCATCGTGCGCGAACTCACGGGCCGCGGCGTGCGGGTGGAGTTCATCAAGGAGAGCCTGACCTTCACTGGGGAGGACTCCCCGATGTCCACGTTGCTGCTGAGTGTGATGGGGGCCTTCGCCGAGTTCGAACGGTCCTTGATCCTGGAACGCCAGCGCGAGGGCATCGCGGCAGCCAAGAAGCGCGGCGCCTACACCGGCCGCAAAGCCGCCTTGACCGACGAGCAGGCCGACCAGCTGTGTGCGCGCGCCGCGGCGGGCGAGTCGAAGGCGTCCCTTGCCCGGGAGTTCGGCGTCTCCCGCGAGACCGTGTACAGCTACCTTCAGAAGCGGCGGGCGGATGCGACCGGGGAAGGGGCGCTCACCGCGAAGCTCTCCACAGTCTCGACCGTCCCGGCCGAGGGGTGATCCAGCCCGGGGCGTCGTCGCGTATCGCCTGCCGCGCACGGTGATGCTCCGGGGTACTCGAGTTCCGGTACCCCGGAATTTTTGCCGGGGTACGGCGTCGTCCCGACCGAACGCACTATCCGCACCGCCGCCTACGTCGTCGGCGACGGACACGCCGTCTGACCTGCAACGGGCAGCGCGCTTCGATGTCTGCCTCCAAACTCACTGTGGTGAGCAATGATTGGAAAGCAGTAAGCGTCCTCGTGCCCTCGCACCTCACAGGCGCTGACCTCAGGCAGCACATCCACGCCGAGGTGGAGAAGCAGGCCACCGCAGCGGGCGAGTGGGCCGGCCAAATCCACATAGGAAAAGGCGTGCACCACAGCGACGGAATCCAGAAGTGGGGTGCGTCGTACCTGCCGGGAACGCCCGGCGTATTCACCGAATAGGCATAGTGCCTAGTTGCGGGGTGGCCCGTAGGGCGACAATGCGAAGGTGCCCACCTGTCCGCCTCTCTCGGACAGGTGGGCACCCGTATCACATTGACCGGTCACGCCGCGGCCACGCCGCCCACACGATCACGGTCACCGGCAGGCCCACGACCACGGCCCAGCCGATCACGTCCCAGTTCACGCCGACCGGCTGAACTCCCCGGCGCGCACGCCGTCGCAGAACGCCTCCCACTCGCCGGGCGTGTAGAGGATCGCGCCACCGTCCGGGGCGCTGGAGTGGCGGACCGCGACCCGGCCGTCGTCGAGTTCGCCGACCTCGACGCAGTTGCCGGACGGGTTGGACGCGGTGGCCTTGCGGAACGGCACACGCAGCGCCAGCGCTGCCGCGTTGGGGGCAAAGGTATCGGTCATTTCGGGTTCTCCCTGTTCGGGCGGTGCGGACACCGCCATCGGTTCACCGGTCCCTGTTGGGTCGGTGGTCTGGGACGGTCACTGTGCCCATGGCCGGGTTCCATCGCGCGAACGACAACCGCGGCAACACGGTCTCCACATCGGCCACCGACAACAGCGCGTTCAACATCAGCGGGTCGAGATGGTCTGGGCTGGGCACGATCAGCGCATCCGCATCGGCGGAGCGCACGACGTCGACGAGCGGGATTAGGGAGACCTCGGATGCCATCTCGACCACGTATCCGAGATGCCGTGCGAGACGGCGCATTTGAGCCCGGTCCCATTCCGGCGCGGTGCTCACTTCGGTGTCGAGCCATCCCAGCGCGGTCGGTTTTGCTCGCATCGGTAGTCCCCTGCTCGGTTGGTAACGCACCCGCCACCGGGGACCGGGCTACGGGGGTCAACCCGGTGGCGGGGCGCATGTCTACCGTTGCCGAGCCGCAAGCCCTGAGGTGACAAAGGTTTTGTCACCCCCGGAACCCATCCGGGGCGACAATGGGCGCATGAGCGAGGACCGCCGCAGTGTGGGCGCGCGTGTGGCCGAGCGCCGCAAGCTCCAGGGATTGAGTCAGCCGCAGCTCGCGGCCGCCGCGAACATGTCGACGAGCCTGGTTAGACAGGTCGAGCGGGGCAAGGTCCCGGCGTCGAATTCGTTCCTGGCGGCGGTGGCGAAGGCGCTGCGCTGCACGACTCAGGATCTGACGGGGCAGCCGTATCCGCCCGCCGATGGCAAGGACACGCAGGCGTACAACGCGATTCGCGCGATCCGCTGCGAGCTCGCCGCCTACGACTTGGATCCGGCCGAGATGGTTACCATGGTGCGCCCGCTTCCCGAGCTGGAGCAGGAGGTCGAGGCGGTGTGCCGGGGCCGGCGCAATGCGGCGTTCCATCGGCTCGGCGAGCAGCTGCCGATCCTGTTGCCCGAGTTGCGTGCCGCGGTGCACCGCAGCACCGGCGACGAACGGGCGGCGGCGTTCGTGATGCTGTGCGAGCTGTACTACTCATCGCACAGCATCGCTCACAAGCTGGGGTTTGCGGATCTGGCGACCATGGCTGTCGAGCGGATGGCTTGGGCGGCAGCCGAATCGGGCGATCCGGTGTGGATCGCGGCCGGACAGTTCCAGCGTGCTGCGATCTTGACCAGCGGCGGGGACTGGAATGCAGCGTTACGGTATCTGGAGACGTGCCGGGGCGATATCGAGTCTCGGCTGAGCGCGGGGCATCGAACCGACCTGATCGCTTGGGGTGGTTTGCATTTGCAGTCCGGACTGGCCGCTGCCCGGTCGGGTCGACGGGACCTCGCGGACGCGCATCTGGCCGAGGCACGGGAGACGGCCGGCCGGATCGGTGGCGACCGCCGGGACCTGGTGCTCAGCTTCGGCACAACGAACGTCGGTATCTGGTCGGTCGCGCTGGCGGTCGAGGGTCTCGACGCGGTTGGGGCGTTGGATCGCGCGGCCGGGCTGGTGATTCCGGCCGGTACGCCGAAGGAACGTGTCGGCATGTTCTGGATCGATGTATCGAGGGCGTATCTGCTGCACGGCAACAGGTCCGGTGCGTTCGACGCGCTGCTGACGGCTCGCACGATCGCACCGGCGCAGACCCGCTATCACCCGATGGTGCACGAAACGGTTCGGGCCCTGGCGCGCGCCGAGGCCCGCCGCACCGACACCGTGAGCGGGTTTGCCTCCTGGTGCGGCATCACCCACGCCTTGTAAGGCTCAGGCGGGCAGGCCCTTCGCGGCGGCGGGGGTGAGGAATTCGACGCGGTAGGAGTCGACGAACTTCTCCCGCTCGGACAGGAACCGGAGCGTGTGCGGCTGCTGCTCGTGCGCGTCGAACGCATCACGTGACGCGTACACCTCATAGAAGACCCGAGCGAGCGGCTCGCCCTCGACAGCGTGCGTGGCGTACACCAGGGTTCCGGCCTCGCGCTCGCGGATCTGCTCGACGGTCTCGGCAACCAAAGTGTCGAAGCCGTCGACCGCGGCGGCGTCGGCGAAGTTGAAGCGGACGACGAGAGCGAACATGGCTGAGCCCCTTCGGTGTTGGGTCCCGGCGGCGGCCCGCCGGGGGTAGGGCCACCGTATCCGAGGCAAGGCGGGCGTACGCGAATTCCCGTACGCCTCGCTCAGCGCTGAGCGTGTAACAGAATGTCACAATCCCTGTCGTACAAGGCCGTCTGTGAGTGTCCACGAACGCGCGTAGTCCCAGGTAGCGGACGCTCCTGTACGGGCTTGCACCCACGTGGACATGGGGTAATCATCCTCAGGGATGAGCGACGCGCGACCAATTAGCGATAGTGCGCGCTCCGTACATGGGGAAGACTGGTCGCCATGATCGAACTGAGAGGCCTGACCAAGCACTACGGCCAGACCGTCGCGGTGTCGGACCTGTCGTTCACGGTCCGTCCGGGACAGGTGACCGGCTTCCTCGGCCCGAACGGGGCGGGCAAGTCGACCACCATGCGGATGATCCTGGGGTTGGACACGCCGACCTCCGGCACCGCCCTCATCGACGGTAAGCCGTACCACGACCTGAAGCGTCCGCTCGACACGGTCGGCGCGCTGCTGGACGCGAAGTGGGTGCATCCCAATCGTTCCGCGCGCTCGCACCTGCGGTGGATGGCCGCCTCCAATGACATTCCGCAGTCGCGGGTGGAGGAGGTGCTGCGCCTGGTCGGCCTGTCCGAGGTCGCCAACAAGAGCGCCGGTGGTTTCTCCCTCGGCATGTCGCAGCGGCTCGGCCTGGCCGGCGCCCTGCTCGGCGACCCGCAGGTGCTGCTGTTCGACGAACCGGTGAACGGCCTGGATCCCGAGGGCATTCTGTGGATCCGCCGTTTCATGCAGCGGCTGGCGGGCGAGGGCCGCACCGTGCTGGTGTCGAGCCATCTGCTCTCCGAAATGGCGCAGACCGCCGAGCATCTCGTCGTGATCGGCCGGGGCCGGCTCATTGCCGACACCACCACTAAGGATTTCATCGAGAAGGCCTCGGAACAGTCTGTGCGCGTGCGCAGTCCGCAGCTGGATCAACTGCGCAGCCTGCTCACCTCCAACGGCATGACGGTCCGCGAGGATGGTGCCCGGCCGGCCGGTAAAGAACCTACGGAGGCGGACGGCGCGGCCCTGGTGGTCGCGGGCGTCACCAGCGACGCGGTCGGAAAACTGGCCGGCGCCAATGACATCACGCTCTACGAGCTCTCGCCGCAGCGCGCCTCGCTGGAGGAGGCGTTCATGCGCATGACCGGTGGCGCGGTGCAGTACCACGGCGAAGGCTTCGATCAGGTTATGGGAGGTGCGCTCTGATGGGAGTGCTCGCGGCGGAACGAATCAAGCTCACCTCGACCAAGTCCCCGGTCTGGTGCACCGCGCTGCTGGTGGTGTTCGCGCTGGGTATCGCGGCGCTGTTCAGCCTGGCCCTGAACGCGTCCTGGCGGGTCTTCGAGGATCAGCTGGCCCAGGGCAAGATGACCCCGGCCGATGCGCCGTACGCGGAGAACTCGGTGGCGGGCCTCGGTATCACCGGCCTGGCCCAGGGCATTCCGGGTTTCGGCTACCTGATGGTCATGATCCTGGCGGCGCTCGCGGTCACCAGTGAATACCGCTTCGGCACCATCAAGACCACCTTCCTCGCGGTTCCCGGTCGAACCACCGTGCTGCTCACCAAGGCCGGTGTCATCGGGGTTGCTATGGCGTTGCTGAGTGCGGCGCTGACCTTTCTCGGCTTCTTCATCTTCAAGGTCATGGTGAACCACGACGCGGGCAGCCACCTGAGCCTGAGCAGTGGCGATCTGCGGGTCTTCTACGCCGTGCCGCTGTTCATCCTGCTGGTGGTCTTCCTGGCGGTCGGTGTGGGCACGCTGATCCGGCAGTCGGCGGGCGCGCTGTCGCTGCTGATCGTGTGGCCGGTCATCCTCGAGCCCATGGTCGGCGCGTTCGGCAAGATCGGCCGGGAGATCCAGGTGCTGCTGCCGTTCCAGAACGCGGGCCTGTTCCTGGGCACCGTGGATGCCAAGTCGTCGTACTGGCACTGGGGTCCGTGGGGCGGCCTGGTCTACTTCGCGGTCTTTGCTGGATTGATCTTCGCAGCCGCGTTGTTCGTGGTAAATAAGCGCGACGCGTAGAGCGCGCACAGACCCTGCCCTAGGGGCCGCCGGCCACTGCCCGGCACGGCGGCGAGCATCGGCCCGATACGGATTCTCCGTATCGGGCCGGTGTCGTAACGGACCAAAAGTGTGTGCCAGCTAACTTTTCCTGTCGGCATGGATCGGTTGGCCGTCGTACTAGACGGTCGGTAGCATCGAAACAGCAACCAAAACACTCAAACCTTCGGCGGGTCCAATGATGTGGCCGCTCGCACCGATCGGGAGGTGTCAGGTGGCAATCATTGATCCATTCCACGACGGAACGCTGAGATACGCTCTGGGCGTGAGCGAACGACCCTCCGACGGCGGTGAACGCGCCTCCGACGCGAACCGTACGGACGGACTGGGAACCGATCGCAACCGGTCCCGCGACGCGCCCCCCAGCCGGGCACGGCAACCCCGCATCGACCCGGATGTGGTCATCCCCCTGATTCCCGCGGAACTGTCCGAGGACCCCGACGAGACCGACGAGTCGCAGGCCGGGCGTCGGCGCGGCCGTTTCCCCGGGCAGCTCTCGGCCATGGTCAATGCCGCCAATCAGCGCGGCGACATCATCGACGCCATCCGTAAGGCGCGCGAGAACCTGCCCGGCGATCCGGCCTTCGGTGATCCGCTCTCGGTCTCCGGGCCCGGCGGCGCGCGTGCCGTGGCCCGCGCGGCGGACAAGCTGGTCGGTGATTCCCCCAGTGCCGCACGCGAATTGGGGCTGGGTGCGCTGCAGGTCTGGCAGGCCGTGCTGGAGCGGATCGGCAAGGGCCGCGGCCCGCAGGAGATCACCATCATGTTCACCGATCTGGTGGCCTTCTCCAGTTGGTCCCTGGCCGCGGGGGACGAGGTGACCCTGGACCTGCTGCGGCGGGTGGCCAAGGCCATCGAGCCGCCCATCGTGGATCGCGGCGGCCAGGTGGTCAAGCGCATGGGCGACGGCGTGATGGCCGTGTTCCCGTCCGCGGACCGGGCCGTACGGGCGGCGGTGGCGGCCAAGGAGAACCTGTCGGCGGTATCGGTGGACGGCTATCGCCCGCAGATGCGCCTGGGGCTGCACACCGGCAGTCCGCGCGAGATCGGCGGCGACTGGCTCGGCATCGATGTGAACATCGCGGCCCGCGTCATGGAGGCGGGCGGCAATGGCAACACCATGCTCTCGGGCGTGACCCTGGACTCGCTGCGCCCGGAGACCCTCGAGGAGCTCGGCCTGGGCGTAAAGCCCTATCGCCGTAGCTTTTTCGCGGCTCCCCTGAGCGGCGTCCCGGAAGATCTCCGCATCTTCCGCCTCGAAGCCGAGTGACGGTCCGCCGGCCCGAGAGTCAGTTCGTCATCCAGAGCACCGCGCCCACGGCCGCGAGCACGCCGCAGACGGCGAGCCCGATGGCCAGTGGGCGGGAGGTCTTGAACAGCGAGTACGCCCCGCCGAGCAGGAATCCGGCGAGGGCGAGCAGGACGATCACGGTGACGTCTGAGGACACCTGTTCAGTGTGCCTGAAGGTTGCCGACGTACCGGAGACCGGTCCCGACCTGGGATTCTGGAAAATAACAAGCACGCGGGCTTGATTTTTTCCGGGACCGATGTGACCCTGTAACCGACCGCAGCACCGAGGCTGCGCCGACCGCGCTGTGACAGCGCAGGTGCACAGGGAGGCCCGCCATGAGTCAGCTCGCCGACACTCCGGATCTGATTCGGATCGGCAACTGTTCCGGGTTCTACGGCGATCGCCTCAGCGCCATGCGGGAGATGCTCGAGGGCGGGCAGCTCGACGTGCTCACCGGCGACTATCTGGCCGAGCTCACCATGCTGATCCTGGGACGCGATCGCATGAAGGACGCGAACCTCGGCTACGCCAAAACCTTTGTGAAGCAGCTGGAGGGCAGTCTCGGCCTGGCCCTCGAGTCCGGGGTGAAGATCGTCGCCAATGCGGGCGGGCTGAATCCGGCCGGGCTGGCCCAGCGGGTGCGGGAGGTGGCCGAAAAGCTCGGTCTCGCACCGAAGGTCGCGTACGTGACCGGTGACGATCTGCTGGCGCGGGCCGGAGAGCTGGGGCTGGGTGCGCCGCTCACCGCGAACGCCTACCTGGGCGCGTGGGGCATCGCCGAATGCCTGACCGCGGGCGCGGACATCGTGGTGACCGGGCGGGTCACCGACGCCTCGGTGGTGGTCGGTCCCGCGGCCGCGCATTTCGGCTGGGGCCGAACCGATTACGACGCGCTGGCCGGTGCGGTGGTGGCGGGGCACGTCATCGAGTGCAGCACCCAGGCCACCGGCGGCAATTTCGCCTTCTTCACCGAGATCGCCGATCTGGGGCGGCCGGGCTTCCCGATCGCCGAGGTGCGGCGCGATGGCAGCAGTGTCATCACCAAGCATGCGGGCACCGGCGGCGCGGTCACCGTGGACACGGTGAAAGCCCAGCTCATGTACGAGATCCAGAGCGCGCGCTACGCCGGGCCGGATGTCACCACGCGACTCGACACCCTCGAGGTGAGCCAGGAGGGCCCCGACCGGGTGCTGATCAGTGGCGTGACCGGGGAGGCCCCGCCGCCGCAGACCAAGGTGTCGACCAATACCATCGGCGGATTCCGCAACGAGATGGAGTTCATCCTCACCGGTCTGGATATCGAGGCCAAAGCCGAACTGGCGCAACGGCAGCTGGAGTCGTGGCTGCCGGCGTGGCCCGCCGAGCTGGAGTGGACCCTGGCGCGGCTGGACCGGCCCGACGCCGACACCGAGGAGCAGGCCAGCGCCCTGCTGCGCTGTGTGGTCCGGGACCCGGATCCGAACAAGGTGGGCCGCGCGTTCTCCAGTGTCGCAGTGGAATTGGCTCTGGCCAGCTTCCCCGGCTTCTCGCTGACGGCCCCGCCCGGCAATGGCGGTCCGTACGGGGTGTTCACGCCGGGATACGTGGATTCCAAGGAGATTCCGCATACGGCGGTCCTGGCGGACGGCACCGAGGTGGCGGTCGCGCCGGCCGGGGAAACCCTGGAGCTGGCTGCGGTCGCGGAACCGGAACTGCCGCAGCCGCTTCCGGCCGGAGCCACCACTCGCGCCCCGCTGGGCGCGATCGCGCTGGCCCGCAGTGGCGACAAGGGCGGCAATGCCAATATCGGCGTCTGGGTGCGCACCGAGGAGCAGTGGCGCTGGCTGGTGCACACGCTGACCGTCGACGAGCTGCGCCGCCTGCTGCCCGAGACCGCCGCGCTGCCGGTCACCCGGCACGTGCTGCCGAATCTGCGGGCGCTGAACTTCATTGTCGAGGGCCTGCTCGGCGAGGGCGTGGCCTATCAGGCCCGCTTCGACCCGCAGGCCAAGGGGCTCGGCGAATGGCTGCGCGCCCGGTACCTCGACATCCCCGCGGAGTTGCTGCCGTGAGGCGGCGCGGCGGACCTGCGCTACGGCCGTGGACCGGCCGAGCCGGCGACAGGCGAGGGTTCGGCCTCGCGGAAGGGAACGAGGCGGTATGAGCG
This sequence comes from Nocardia sp. NPDC004711, assembly GCF_053601595.1. Classification (NCBI taxonomy): domain Bacteria; kingdom Bacillati; phylum Actinomycetota; class Actinomycetes; order Mycobacteriales; family Nocardiaceae; genus Nocardia; species Nocardia sp. NPDC004711. Next base: position 115,159 of record NZ_JBSGCB010000019.1, read on the forward strand.
CCGGATATGCAGACCCGTGGCAGACACCCGAACGCCGCGAATTGCGCGCCACCGTGCGCGGTTTCGCGGAGCGGGAGGTGCTGCCGTATCTGGACGAGTGGGAGCGCAACGGCGAGATCCCGCGTGAGCTGCACAAGAAGGCGGGTGCGCTGGGGCTGCTGGGCATCCAGTTCCCGGAATCCGCCGGCGGTTCCGGTGGCGACGGCATCGACGCCGCCATCGTGGCCGAGGAGCTGCACTACGCGGGCTGCTCGGGCGGCCTGTTCGCCTCCCTGTTCACCTGCGGTATCGCGGTGCCGCACCTCATCGCCTCGGGCAATGCCGAGCACATCGAGCGCTGGGTGCGGCCGACGCTGGCGGGCGAGAAGATCGGGTCGCTGGCCATCACCGAGCCGGGCGGCGGTTCGGATGTCGGGCATCTGCGGACCACGGCGGTCCGGGACGGCGACGACTTCATCGTGAACGGGTCCAAGACCTTCATCACCTCCGGTGTGCGCGCCGATTTCGTGGTGACCGCGGTGCGTACCGGCGGTCCGGGCGCGGCGGGTGTGTCGCTGCTGGTGGTGGAGAAGGGCACGCCCGGGTTCACCGTCAGCCGCAAGCTGGAGAAGATGGGCTGGCTGTGCTCGGACACCGCCGAACTGTCGTATGTCGATGTGCGAGTGCCGGTCTCGAATCTGGTGGGCCCGGAGAACAGCGGATTCGCCCAGATCGCACAGGCTTTCGTGAGCGAGCGGGTGGGGCTGGCCGTGCAGGGGTACGGGCACGCCCAGCGCTGCCTGGACCTGACGCTGCAGTGGTGCCGGGACCGGGAGACCTTCGGCCGCCCGCTGATCAGCCGCCAGGCCGTGCAGAACACGCTGTCGGAGATGGCGCGCCGCATCGATGTCGCGCGCGTGTACACGCACGCGGTGGCCGAGCGCGCCGCCCGCGGTGAGACCGATCTGATCGCCGAGGTGTGCTTCGCCAAGAACACCGCCGTGGAGACCGCGGAATGGGTTGCCCACCAGGCGGTGCAGCTCTTCGGCGGCCTCGGCTACATGCGTGAGTCCGAAGTCGAGCGCCACTACCGCGATGTCCGCATCCTCGGCATCGGCGGCGGCACCAACGAGATCCTGACCAGCCTCGCGGCCAAGCGATTGGGGTTCCAGTCTTGAGTATTCTGCGCACGTCCGTAGACCCGAATTCGGCGGACTATCAGGCCGCCGCCGAGGCCATGACGGCCAAGCTGGCCGAGGTGGAGGCCGAGTACGCCAAGAACATCGCCGGCGGTGGCCCGGACAAGATGGCCCGGCACCGCAAGCGCGGCAAGCTGACCGCGCGTGAGCGCATCGAACTGCTCATCGACGAGGATTCGCCGTTCCTGGAGCTGGCCCCGCTCGCGGCCTGGGGCAGCGACTTCCATGTGGGCGCCAGCGTGATCGCGGGCATCGGCATTGTCGAGGGCGTCGAGTGCATGATCGTGGCGCCGGATCCGACCGTGCGCGGCGGTACGTCGAATCCGTGGACGCTGCGCAAGAACCTGCGCATGAACGACATCGCGCTGGAGAACCGGCTGCCGGTGATCGGCCTGGTCGAGTCCGGCGGCGCGGATCTGCCGACGCAGAAAGAGGTCTTCGTTCCCGGCGGGCGCATGTTCCGGGACCTCACCCGGCTGTCGGCGGCCGGCATCCCCACCATCGCACTGGTTTTCGGCAACTCCACCGCCGGTGGCGCGTACGTCCCGGGCATGTCCGATTACACGGTCATGATCAAGGAGCGCTCCAAGGTGTTCCTGGGCGGTCCGCCGCTGGTGAAGATGGCCACCGGTGAGGAGTCCGACGACGAATCCCTCGGCGGCGCCGAAATGCACGCCCGCATTTCGGGTCTGGCCGACTACCTGGCCGTGGACGAGCAGGACGCGATCCGGCTGGGCCGTTCCATCGTCAAGCGGCTGAACTGGCAGAAGCAGGGTCCGACCGCGCGCCCGGTCGCCGAGGTGATCGAGCCGATGTACGACTCGGAGGAACTGCTCGGCATCGTGCCGACCGACCTCAAGATCCCGTTCGATCCGCGCGAGGTCATCGCCCGCGTGGTCGACGGCTCCGACTTCGACGAGTTCAAACCGCTCTACGGTTCCAGCCTGGTGACCGGCTGGGCGGAACTGCACGGCTACCCGGTCGGCATTCTCGCCAATGCCCGCGGCGTGCTGTTCTCCGAGGAAGCGCAGAAGGCCACCCAGTTCATCCAGCTGGCCAACCAGTCGAACACGCCACTGCTGTTCCTGCACAACACCACCGGCTACATGGTCGGCAAGGAGTACGAGCAGAAGGGCATCATCAAGCACGGCGCGATGATGATCAACGCGGTGTCGAATTCGAAGGTGCCGCACATCTCGCTGCTCATGGGCGCGTCCTACGGCGCCGGCCACTACGGCATGTGCGGGCGCGCCTACGATCCGCGTTTCGTGTTCGCCTGGCCCAGCGCCAAATCCGCCGTCATGGGCGGCGCGCAGCTGGCGGGCGTCATCTCCATCGTGGGCCGGGCCGCGGCCGAGGCCAAGGGCATGCCCTTCAACGAGGAGGCCGATGCCGGGATGCGCGCCATGATCGAGGCGCAGATCGAGGCCGAATCACTACCCATGTTCATGTCGGGCCGCCTCTACGACGACGGCGTCATCGACCCCCGTGACACCCGCACGGTGTTGGGAATGGCGTTGTCCGCCATCCACAATTCCCCGATCAAGGGCGCCGAGGGCTTCGGCGTCTTCCGGATGTGAGGCCAGAGATGAGCATTGCGACCCCAATGGGCACAGTGATTACCAACGTTCTGGTCGCCAACCGTGGCGAGATCGCACGACGGGTGTTCGCCACCTGCCGTCGCATGGGTATCGCGACCACGGCGGTCTATTCCGACGCCGATGCGAACGCTCCCCATGTGGCCGAGGCGGATGCCGCAATTCGCCTGCCGGGCAACACCCCTGGCGAGACCTACCTGCGTGCCGAGCTGATCATCGAGGCGGCCCTGGCCGCCGGTGCCGACGCCATCCACCCCGGCTACGGATTCCTCTCCGAGAACGCCGAATTCGCCAAGGCCGTGCAGGCCGCCGGCCTGGTCTGGATCGGCCCGCCGGTCGCGGCCATCGAGCAGATGGGCTCCAAGGTCGAGTCCAAGAAGATGATGGACGCCGCCGGTGTCCCGGTGCTGAAGCAGCTGGATCCGGCCGAGGTCACCGCCGACATGCTGCCGGTGTTGATCAAGGCGTCCGCCGGCGGTGGCGGTCGCGGCATGCGCGTCGTGCGCGAACTGTCCGAGCTGACCGGTCAGATCGAGGCGGCACAGCGGGAAGCCCAGTCCGCCTTCGGCGATCCGACCGTTTTCTGCGAGCGCTACCTGGAGACCGGGCGCCACATCGAGGTGCAGGTTATGGCCGACACCCACGGCACCGTGTGGGCGGTCGGCGAGCGCGAGTGCTCGATCCAGCGCCGCCACCAGAAGGTCGTCGAGGAGGCTCCGTCGCCGCTGGTCGAGAAGGTCGACGCCATGCGCGCGTCAGGCTCGGAGGAGCCGCTCCACCTCCCAGCGCTTGCGCAGCGTAACCACGGAGAGCCCGCGCGCATGGCCGATGGGCAGAGCATGCGGGCGCGGTTGTTCGAAGCGGCGCGGCTGGCGTCGGAGGCCATCGGCTACGAGGGTGCGGGCACCGTCGAATTCCTGGCCGACGAGAAGGGCGACTTCTTCTTCCTGGAGATGAATACCCGTCTGCAGGTGGAACATCCGGTCACCGAGCAGGTCACCGGCCTGGACCTGGTGCGCCTGCAGCTGCAGGTGGCCGCCGGTCGCGCGCTGCCCGCGCGGCAGCCGGAGATGCGTGGCCACTCGATCGAGGTGCGCCTGTACGCCGAGGATCCGGCCCACGACTGGCAGCCGCAGTCCGGGCCCGTCCACAAGCTCGACATCCCGGGCACCCTGGGCGAATTCACCGTGCTGACCGAGCCGGGTGTGCGCCTGGACACCGGCGTGGTGGACGGCTCGGTGGTGGGCGTGCACTACGACCCCATGCTGTCGAAGGTCATCTCCTTCGCCGAAACCCGGGACGAGGCGGCGCATCTGCTGGCGAGCGCGTTGCAGCGGGCCAAGATCCACGGTCTGGTCACCAACCGCGACCTGCTGGTGCGGGTGCTGCGGCATCCGGCGTTCCTGGCGGGCGACACCGATACCGCGTTCTTCGCGACCCATGATCTCGAGAAGCTTTCGGCGCCACTGGTTTCCGAGGCCGGCGAGCAGCTGTCCATCGTGGCCGCCGCGCTCGCCGACGCCGCCGCCAACCGGCGCGCGGCCCGGGTCGGCAGCGGCCTGCCCAGCGGCTGGCGCAATCTGCCGTCGCAGCCGCAGTCCAAGTCCTACGAGTCGCGCCTGACCGGCAAGCACGAGGTGCGCTACCGCCTGACCCGCACGGGTGTCGAGGTCGAGGGCCACGACGGGATCGAATTGCTGGAGGCCACACCGGATCTCGTGGTGCTCCAGGTCCCGGGGGAGCGCGGCCCGGTGCGCCGGCGCTTCGAGATCGCCCGCTACGGCGACCTGGTCGCGGTGGATTCCCCGCTCGGCCCGGTGGCCGTACGCCGCCTGCCGCGCTTCGAAGACCCGGCCGACCAGGTGGCCGAGGGCTCGCTGCTGGCCCCGATGCCGGGCGCGGTCATCCGCCTGGGCGCGGCGGTCGGCGACCGGCTCGAGAAGGGCCAGCCCATCCTGTGGCTGGAGGCGATGAAGATGGAGCACACCATTGCCGCACCCACCGCCGGCGTGCTCACCGAATTGAACGTTTCCGCCGGCCAGCAGGTCGAGGTCGGCGCGGTTCTCGCCGTGGTCCACAGCGAAGATCAGGAGTAGGCAATGAGTTTCATCGAGACCGACGAGCAGAAGGCGCTGCGGGCCGCGGTCGCCAAGCTGGCCGCCAAGTACAACTTCCGCGACTACGCCGGCCCCAAGGCTCGCCGCAACGAGCCCTTCGACGAGCTGTGGGACGAGGCCGGCAAGCTCGGCTTCCTGGGCGTGAACCTGCCCGAGGAGTACGGCGGCGGTGGCGCGGGCATCTACGAACTCGCGCTCGTGCAGGAGGAATTGGCGGCGCAGGGCTGCGGCCTGCTGCTCATGGTGGTCTCGCCCGCCATCTGCGGCACCATCATCACCAAGTACGGCACCGAGGCACAGAAGCAGTACTGGCTGACCAAGCTGGCCGACGGCTCGTCGAAGATGGTCTTCGGCATCACCGAGCCGGACGCGGGCTCCAACTCGCACAAGATCACCACCACCGCCCGCCGCGACGGCGAGGACTGGATCCTCAACGGCCGCAAGATCTTCATCTCCGGCGTGGACCAGGCCGAGGCGGTGCTCATCGTGGCCCGCTCCGAGAACGCCAAGACCGGCAACCTGCAGCCCGCCCTGTTCATCGTCCCCACCGACGCCCCCGGCTTCGTGAAGACGAAGCAGGAGATGGACATTCTCGAGCCGGACAACCAGTTCACGCTGTTCCTCGACGATGTGCGGCTGCCCGCCACCGCCCTGGTCGGCCAGGAGGACGCGGCCATCGCGCAGCTGTTCGCGGGCCTGAACCCGGAGCGCATCATGGGCGCGGCCATGGCGGTCGGCATGGGCCGCTACGCCATCGACCGGGCCGTGGCCTATGCCAAGGAGCGCGCGGTGTGGAAGGGCGCGCCGATCGGCGCGCACCAGGGCATCTCGCACCCGCTGGCGCAGGTGAAGATCGAGCTGGAACTGGCCAAGGTCATGATGCAGAAGGCCGCGTTCCTCTACGACTCCGGCGACGACTTCGGCGCCGCCGAGGCCGCCAATATGGCGAAATACGCTGCGGCCGAAGCCAGTATCAAGGCACTCGACCAGGCCATCCAGACCCACGGCGGTTCCGGCCTGACCTCGGACGTGGGCCTGGCGGGCATGCTGGCCGCCGCACGCATCGCCCGGGTGGCGCCGGTCAGCCGCGAGATGATCCTCAATTTCGTGGCCCAGCACTCGCTGGGTCTGCCCCGGTCCTACTGACCGGGGCGACGAGTGGCGGCGGTGTGCGCGGCCACCGCCACTCGTCCCTCCCGCACCCGAAAGCCACACAGCAGCAGGAGTATTCGATGACCGACACAGCCGGTGCCGCCACGGACGCGCCGTTCGTGCGCTACGAGGTGCGCGACGGATTCGCGGTACTGACCCTGGACTCCCCGCACAATCGCAACGCCCTGTCCTCCCGGCTGGTCACCGAACTGCTCGCGGGCCTGGCGCGGGCGACCGGGGACGACGCGGTGCGCGGGGTGGTGCTCACCCACACCGGCAACACCTTCTGCGCGGGCGCGGATCTCAAGGAGGCGGTGGACGCCGACCCGGCGGCCGCCGCCGACATCCGCACCCGCTGGATGATCTCGGTACTGCGCGACATCCTCGCCATGCCCAAGCCCGTGGTGGCGCAGGTGGACGGCAACGTGCGGGCGGGCGGCATGGGCATCATCGCCGCCTGCGACCTCGTGGTCGCCGGGCGGAACAGCAGCTTCGCGCTGACCGAGGTGCGGATCGGCCTGGCCCCGTTCATGATCTCGCTGACCCTGCTGCCGCGCATGACCGGCCGATCGGCGGCCCGCTACTTCCAGACCGGCGAGACCTTCGACGCGGCCGAGGCCGAACGCATCGGCCTCATCACCATCGCCGCCGACGACCCCGCGGCCGAGACCGCCCGGCTGCTCGGTGAACTCCGCAAGGGCGCACCGCAGGGCCTGGCCGAAGCCAAACAGCTCGTCAACGCGGACCTGCTCACGGCCTTCGACCGCGGGGCCGAGGACCTGGCCAAACGCTCCGCGAGCTTCTTCGGCACCCCCGAGGTGATCGAGGGCATCACGGCCTTCATGCAGCGCCGCCCACCCAGCTGGGCAGAATAGGCAACCATGGCGACACCCCACGAACCCAAGCAGGACCGCAGCCGGGCCACCCGGCAGCGGCTGCTGGAGGCGACCATCGACTGCCTGGCCCAGACGGGCTGGGCGGCCGCCACGGTCGCGGTGGTGGCCGAACGGGCCGGGGTGTCGCGCGGTGCGGCCCAGCATCACTTCCCCACCCGTGAGGATCTGATCACCGCCGCCCTGGAGTACATGTTCGACACCCGGATGGACCAGGCCAAGGCCGACGCCCTCGCGGTCGCCGACGTCGCCGAGGGCGTCGCGCGCACCGAGGCGGTGGTGGCCGGCCTGGTCGAGTCCTACACCAGCCCGCTGTTCAAGGCGGCGCTGCAGGTCTGGACCCACGCGGCCGCCGACCCGGCCCTGCGGGAACGAATCGTCCCCATGGAAGCCCGCTTCGGCCGCATCTCGCATCGGATGGCCGTCGAGGCGCTGGGCGTGGACGACTCGGATCCGGTCGCCCACCACCTGGTGCAGGCCACCCTCGACCTGGCCCGCGGCCTCGGCCTCGCCGATGTCCTCACCGACGACTCCCTGCGCCGCAAGGAAATCGTCCAACAGTGGGCCGCCACCCTCCACACCGCCCTGGCCGCCCGCCACTGACCATCCGCCGACGGCCGCCACTCGAGACCGAGCGCTGAACAGTGGCGATCCGGCTGCTGGGAACGGCGTTGATGGCTAGCGGTCCGGCTGTGCGGGGCGGTCGAGGAGGATCGCGGCGGCGCGGGCGAGGACCTGGGCGCGGGTGCGGCCGGGATGGTCGGCGGCGAGGAACTGGTTTCCGATGGCCAGGCAGAAGGCGAGCAGGCTGCGGGCCTCGATCTCGTCGGGGTCGGAGCAGAAGGTGCCGATGGTCTCGCGTAGCAAGGCCATTCGACGGTCGTCGACGCGGCGCAGCCGGGCGGCGACCGATTCATCGCGGCGGGCCCAGTCCCGGACGGCCAGGTCGATCGCCAGCAAACGGTTGGGCGACAAGGTCAATCGGCCGGCGAGCGTGATCCTGTCCCGCGGGTCGTCTTCGAGCGCAATGGTTTCGAGCACTTCGTCGGTGCTCTCGCGCTCCCAGACATCCAGCATTGCCTCCAACAGGGCGGCGCGGTCGGGGAAGTACCCGTAGAACCCGCCCTTGGTCACGCCCAGCTGCTTGGCCAGGACTTCGATGCGGACCGCTTCCACGCCGCTGTCGACGAGTGTCTGCAAGCCCTGCTCGATCCACGCCTCGCGCGGGGTGCGGGCCACGCCCATATGGTGACTCCTCTCACGCCTGGCCTTCTATACGGCACCGTATATCAGGGCTACTGTCGCTGTTGTACGCCACCGTATAACAAGACTGGCGGGGGAACGAGACACGCACCCCCGCAGGAGAAATGGGGAGTTCGGATGATCAAGTGGGCTGGTCGGCTCATCGTATTCTTCGGAGCCGCACACACCGTGGGCGCGTTGACGATCGAGCACGCGGCACGCCACGCCGGAGCGTGGTTCAGCGGGGAGCTGTGGGGTGACGACTTCGCCGCCATGAGTCCGGCGGACAGCGCCTACTGGCTCTCCCTGGACAGCTTCGGCATTCCGCTGATCGTGCTCGGCCTGACGGTGCTCTGGCTCGACAACCGGCACATCACGCCACCGCCCTTCATCGCGTGGATTCTGGGGATTTGGACGGTGATCGGCGCCATCGTCCTCGCGCCCACCCCCTGGCCGATCATGGCGCTCGCGACAATCCTTCTGTTCGTCGGAGCCCGCCGCACCGCACCCCACGACAGCCCGATAAATGCTGGATCGCGAGGGATCGGGTAGCGCGTATCTCGGTTGGGCACTCGGTGCTGGTCAGAAGGGGTGGAGCCAGAAGCGGCCTACGGTGATGAACAGGGCCAGGGCCAGGTAGAGCACGTTGGCGATCAAGGCGGCTCGGTCGCCGTGGCGGAGGTGGGTGATCATGGCGCCGATCATCAGGAGGATCCAGCAGATGGCGGTGACCGGGACCATGAACGGGGCTGTGTCCAGGGCTGCGGGGAGGGTGAGGCCCAGGGCGGCCAGGACTTCCAGGGCGCCGAGGGTTTTGACGAATGTGGCGGTGGCGTCGCCGGTCCAGCCGCCGCCGGGGGCGCCGGCCAGCTTCTCCTTGGGGACGATGATCTTCGTGAGGCCGCCGAAGAGGGCTACGGCTGCCAGTAGTCCGGCGCAGATCCACAGGGCGATGTTCATGGTGGCGACTCCTTTTCAGCGATTCGCACACAAGAGTCGGAATCGTCCGGTCTTGTGACATCACCTGCGAATGACCTGCGTCACGGGCGGCGGAGTCGATCGGGGCGTCGCCGCCGATTCGGATGGTCAGGCGTGGTAGTGGGATGGGTCCCACGAGGGGAAGGGGTCGGGGTAGCTGAGCCATTCCTGGTGGCCCGCAGCGAGTTCGGCGTCGGTGAGGAGGGCTGAGGTCAGGAGGTCGTGGACGTGAGGGCGGTCGAGTCTGATGCCGATGAAGACGATTTCCTGGCCGGGCTGCATGTCGAGCGCGTCCCAGTGGGCGCCGGCTTCGAAGGTCAGGTTCGGACCGGCCTGGGACCAGATGGCAGCCAGGTGGGGGCGGCTCGCCAGCCAGAAGAAGCCTTTGCTGCGGAGCAGTCTCTGTAACTGGGCGAGGGCGGCGTCGAGGCGTTCGGGGTGGAAAGGGCGGTCGGCGGTGAAGGTGAGGCTGCTGATGCCGTATTCCTCGGTTTCGGGGGTGTGGCCGCCCGCCAATTCCTCGTCCCAGCCCTCGAATTGGGCGGCGAGATCGGGGTGGTAGCGGCCGGTGCCGAGGACTTCGGCGAGGTCGACGACGCCGTGCGCGGCGCGCAGGATCCGCGCGCCCGGGTTCAATCGCCGGATCGTGGCCTCCACGGTTCCGACGGCATTCGCGCTCACCAGGTCGGTCTTGTTGAGCACCAGCACATTCGCGAACTCGACCTGATCGACCAGCAGGTCGGCAATGGTGCGCGCATCCCCTTCTCCCGCTTGCAGATTCCGCTCGGCCAGGGCCTGCCCCTTCACCACTTCGGCGAGGAAGGTGGAGCAGTCCACGACCGTCACCATGGTGTCCAGGCGCGCGAGTTCACCGAGCTGAAAGCCGTCCTCGAACTCCCACTCGAAGGTGGCCGCCACCGGCATCGGCTCGGAGATCCCGGTGGATTCGATGACCAGCTGGTCGAAACGCCCCTCCCGCGCCAGCTTTCCCACCGATTCGATGAGGTCCTCGCGCAGCGTGCAGCAGATGCAGCCGTTGGTGAGCTCGACCAGTCTCTCCTCGGTGCGGTCCAGGTGCCCCTGCCCCGCTACCAGCGCCGCGTCGATGTTCACCTCGCTCATGTCATTGACGATGACCGCCACCCGGCGGCCCTCCCGGTTGGCCAGGATGTGGTTGAGCAGGGTCGTCTTGCCCGCACCGAGGAATCCCGACAGTACGGTCACAGGCAGCTGAGTTGAAGTCACCATTTAATGATAATGATTTTCAATATCCGCGATCGATCGCCCCCAAGGTTCGAGACCTCCAGGGCCGCGAACCCGCCCGGAGCGAAGCGGAGGGCAAGATAAGCGCCGTGCAACTCTTACCGCTTGCCCCGAACGGCACCACCCCGGTCCGCGCCCTCACCATCGCGGGCACCGACTCCGGCGGCGGCGCGGGCATCCAGGCCGACTCCCGCACCATGGCCCTGTGCGGTGTGCACGCGTGCGTGGCGGTCGCCGCGGTGACCGTGCAGAACACCGTCGGCGTCAGCGGTTTCCACGAGATCCCGCCGCAGATCGTGGCCGACCAGGTGCGAACCGTGGTCGGCGACATCGGAATCGGCGCGGCCAAGACCGGCATGCTGGCCTCCACCGCCATCATCGAGGCCGTGGCGGCGGTCTGCCGCGAGGTCGGCATCGGACGCCAGGGCAGCATCCCGCTGGTGGTCGATCCGGTCGCCGCCTCCATGCACGGCGACGCCCTGTTGCACGCCGAGGCCCTGGATGCGGTGCGCCACACCCTGATTCCGCTGGCCACCGTGGTCACCCCCAACCTCGACGAGGTCCGTCTGATCACCGGCATCGACGTGATCGACGACGCTTCCGCCCGCAAGGCCGCCGAGGCGCTCATCGCGCTGGGCCCGCAGTGGGCCATCGTCAAGGGCGGCCACCTGCGCACCTCGGAGCAGTCCACCGACCTGCTCTTCGACGGTGACACCTTCCACGAGCTCCCCGCCCGGCGCCTGGTCACCGGCAACGATCACGGCGGCGGCGACACCCTGGCCGCGTCCATCTGCTGCGCGCTGGCCCACGGCTACTCGGTCCCCGACGCCGTCGCCTTCGCCAAGGAATGGACCTTCCGCTGCCTGGAAGCGTCGTACGACCTGGGTAAAGGACACGGACCGGTCTCCCCGCTGTGGCGGCTGCATCTCGGACCGAGCTAGCGCGATCACGGCGGGGCCCGCGCGATCTCGATCCGGGCTCGTGCATCGCACGAAATCGACGCCGAGGCAAGCGGCTCCCAGGAACCTCCCAGGCAGGCCGCAGACTGATGTGAGTCTGGTGATCGAGATTGGTCACCATGAACGACACCGTAACCGCCGTGCGGGCGGCGGAACCCGCAGAAGCAGTGACCGCGCCCGTCGTGGACGTGGTCGTTCCGGTCTACAACGAAGAGGTCGACCTCGGCCCCTGCGTGCGCAGACTGCACGCGTTCCTCACGCTGAACTTCCCCTTCACGGCGCGCATCACCATCGCCGACAACGCCTCCACCGACAACACTCTCGAGGTGGCCCGGCAGCTGGCCGACCAGATGGACGGCGTGCGGGTGGTGCATCTGGACCGCAAGGGCCGCGGCCGCGCGTTGCGCGAGGTCTGGCAGGCCTCCGACGCCCAGGTCGTCGCCTACATGGACGTGGACCTGTCCACCGACCTCAACGCGCTGCTACCGCTGGTCGCGCCACTGGTGTCCGGGCACTCCGACGTCGCCATCGGCACCCGGCTGGCCTCCTCCTCACGGGTGGTGCGCGGGCCCAAGCGCGAGATCATCTCCCGCTGCTACAACCTGATCCTGCGGGCCTCGCTGCAGGCCAAGTTCTCCGACGCGCAGTGTGGCTTCAAGGCCATGCGCGCCGACGTGGCCAAGCTGGTGCTGCCGCTCGTCGAGGACGGCGAATGGTTCTTCGACACCGAACTGCTGGTGCTGGCCGAGCGCATCGGGCTGCGCATCCACGAGGTGCCGGTGGACTGGATCGACGATCCGGACTCGCGGGTGGACATCATCGACACGGCCCGCAAGGACCTGCTCGGCGTCTGGCGGGTCGGCCGCGCGCTGACCACCGGCCGGCTCCCCATCAACGAGCTGCGCGCCGCCATCGGCCGCGAGCCGCTGGTGGAGGGCGTGCCGCTGGGCATGGTCGGGCAGCTGGTCCGCTTCGGCATCGTCGGCGTCACCTCGACCCTGGCCTACCTGCTGCTCTACGTCCTGCTGCAGGGCATCACGGGCGCGCAGGCCGCCAACTTCCTGGCCCTGCTGGTCACCGCGATCGGCAATACCGCCGCCAACCGCGCCTTCACCTTCGGGGTGCGCGGGTCCAGTCAGGCGGTGTCGCACCACTTCCAGGGGCTGGTCATCTTCGGCGTCGGTCTGGCGCTGACCAGTGGTTCGCTCTACACCCTGCACCATTGGGCCCCGGATGCGGCGGTGCACCTGGAGCTGCTGGTGCTGGTGATCGCCAACCTGGTCGCCACCCTGCTGCGCTTCGTCGGCCTGCGCTGGGTCTTCCGCAATGCCGGAAAGCATCCCGTGCCCGAGGCGGTCCGGTGACCACGATCCTCCCTGCGCCACAGGCGCTTCCGAACGACGGCTTCCGGCTGGTGCGAGTGGACTTCCCCGGCTGCTGCCACCCCGAACACGGCGACCTGCCGTACTGGACCACCCCGTCCGACACCCCCACTGATCGAGCTGACCGAGGAGGCGACCGATGACCGCGACTCTGACCGAGCCCCGGCTCGCCCCATCCCCGGCCGAGCCGCCCGCGGCCCGCACCGGCCGCCGGGAGTACCTGGCGCTGGCGGCCCTGCTGATCGGCACCGCCATCGCCTACCTCTGGAACCTGTCCGCCAACGGCTGGGCCAACTCCTTCTACGCGGCCGCCGTGCAGGCGGGTTCGGTGTCGTGGAAGGCCATGTTCTTCGGCTCCTCCGACGCGGCCAACTCCATCACCGTGGACAAGACGCCACTGTCGTTGTGGCCCATGGAGATCTCGGTGCGGATCTTCGGCCTGCACAGCTGGAGCATGCTGCTGCCGCAGGCCCTGCTCGGCGTGGCCTCGGTGGCGCTGCTGTGGGCCATCGTGCGCCGCAGCTTCGGCGCGAGCGCCGGACTGCTGGCCGGCCTGGTGCTGGCGCTGACTCCCATTGCCGCCGTGATGTTCCGGTTCAACAACCCGGACGCCATGCTGGTGTTCCTCATGCTGGCCGCGGCCTGGGCCATGACCCGCGCGATCGCCGACGGCCGCTGGCGCTGGGTGCTGCTCACCGGCGCGTTCATCGGACTCGGCTTCCTGGCCAAGCAGCTGCAGGTGCTGCTGGTGGTGCCCGCGCTGGCGCTGACCTACCTGATCGCGGGCCCGCCCAAGCTGGGCAAGCGCATCGCGCAACTGTTCGGCGCGGCCGCGGCCATGGTGGCGGGCGCGGGCTGGTGGGTGCTGCTGGCCGAGCTGTGGCCGGCCTCGGATCGCCCGTACTTCGGCGGCTCGCAGCACAATTCGATCATCGAACTCACCCTCGGCTACAACGGTCTGGGCCGTCTCGACGGCAATGAGCGTGGCAGCGTCGGCGGTTTCGGCGGGGGCGACCAGCTGCCGACCGGCGGTGGCGGCATGTGGGGCACGCCCGGTATCGGGCGGCTGTTCGAACCGGCGCAGGCCGGTCAGATCGCCTGGCTCATCCCGGCCGCCCTGGTGCTGCTGGTGGCGGGAATCGCCCTGCGCGGCAAGCTGGCCCGCACCGATCCGCAGCGCGCCACGCTGATCCTGTTCGGCGGCTGGCTGGTGGGCACCGGACTGGTGTTCAGCTTCATGAAGGGCATCTTCCACCCGTACTACACGGTGGCGCTGGCCCCGGCCGTGGCCGCGGTGATCGGCGCGGGCTCGGTGCTCGCCTGGCAGCACCGCGATCGGCTGTGGGTTCGTCTGGCCGCCGTGCCGGCGATGGGCCTGACCACGGCCACGGCGTGGATCATTCTGTCCCGCAGCACGTCCTTCGTGCCGTGGCTGCGCTGGGCGGTCCTGGTGGGCGGCATCGTCGCCACCGTCCTCCTGCTGATTCGCCTGCCCCGCAAGGCCGGTCTGGCCGTCGCGGCGGCCGCGGTGCTGGTCGGTCTGGCCGGTCCTACCGCCTACGCCGTGGACGGCATCGCCACCGCACACCAGGGGCCGATGCCCTCGGCCGGACCCGCGGTGCGCGGCGGCTGGGGTCCGGGCGGGCCGCGCGGCGGTGACCACGGCATGCCGAACGGCCGCGCCGGCAACGGCGGACCGGGTGGCATTGCGGGACCCGGCAATGGCATGCCCGGCGGGCAGCCGGGTGGCGGTCAGCACGGCATGGGCATGAACCACGGTGACACCGCGACCGGCGGACCCGGTGGAACCGAGGGCGGTCCAGGCGGATTCGGCGGCGGCGCGGGCAACATGATGATGGCGAGCAACCCGAGTGACAAGGTCACCGCGCTGCTGAAGGCCGACGGCTCCGAGTACACCTGGGTGGCGGCGACGGTCAGCTCCAACTCGGCGGCCGGATTCCAGCTGGCGACCCAGCTGCCGGTCATGCCGATCGGTGGCTTCAACGGCAGCGACCCCTCGCCGACCCTGTCCCAGTTCCAGGAGTACGTGCAGGTCGGCCGGATCCACTACTTCATCAGTGGCAATCAGATGGGCGGCGACCGCGGCGGCGACGGCGGCAACCAGAGCCAGAGCTCGCAGATCACGGCGTGGGTGAAGGAACACTTCAACTCGCAGGAGGTGGACGGCATCACCCTCTACGACCTGACCTCGCCGAAGACCACCTGACCGGCGGGCTTGCCACCGCCACCACAGGACCGAGCGCTCGTACCCGATGGGGGACGAGCGCTCAGTTCTTTCCGTCGCACACAAGTGGGTGTGCGACTCGGCCGCAAGTGATCTACCTCGTCGTTAGAATCGATGTGACGGTCGTCACGATCCAGGGAATCCGCCATGAGCACGCCGCATCCCCTCAGCGATGAGCATCGAGAAGCCTTCTGGCGCAGGGCCGGATGGGATCCGTACCTCCCGGATGCCGAGCGCACGGCCATAGAAAGCCGCTGGGACGACGAATCCATCTCCATGGCGGAGGTTTTCGGCTTCTGATCGGCGGCACCGCGGGTCAGTTCGAGATGCCCGGGGTGCGACGGACGTAGGTGCCGTCGGTGAGCTGTGCGACGAGGAAATCGGCGATGTCGGCGCGTGAGATCTTCAGCGACAGACCGGTTTCCGTGGCCGGGAAATCCCGGCGGTAGTTCCCGGTGGCCGGTCCGTCGGTGAAGGCGCTGGGCCGCACGATGGTCCAGTCCAGATCGCTGGCCAGCACGTACTCTTCCTGCCGCACGTGATCGGCGTAGGCCTGCCGCAGCAGCATGCCGAACATGACGTACTTCCAGACGAAGTTCAGATTGCCGCGGCTGTCGCCGACACCCAGCGAGGACTGGCAGATCAGCCGCTTCACCCCGGTCCGAGCCATGGCCTCGATGATGTGGCGGGTGCCCTCGGCGCGCACCACGCCCTTGCGGCCGGCGCCGAGGGTGACGATCACCGCGTCCTGCCCGATCACGGTGCGCTCCACCGCGGCCGGGTCCAGCACATCGCCGACCTCGACGCGCAGCCGCTCGTGGGGTGCGGCGGTCAGGTTGGCGGGATCGCGGGTCAGTGCGGTGACCTGATGCCCGGCCGCGAGGGCACGGGCGACGACGTGGCGACCGACGGTTCCGGTGGCTCCGAAAATGGCGACCTTCATGGCTCTCACCTCGTGTAATTCGTTGTTGCGATGATGAATTCAGTACATCAGCGAGAGCCTCCGGGAACCATCGCCGCGCGTCTCGCGAACATGCGGGAGGATCCAGGCCGGCCCGTGGGATGAACCGGGCCGGCCCTCGAGCAGAACCAGGCGAATCAGCGCAGCCCGGCGAAGAATTCGCGAATATCCGCCACCAGCACGTCGGTCGCCTCGCGCGCGGCGTAGTGTCCCGCCGCATCATTGGCGCTGGTCGAGCCCGAGTTCACGTCGTAGGCGTGCCAGCTCACGATGTTCGCGTGATCCCGCTCGGCGAAGCGGCGGATGGACTGGAAGTCGCCCTTGAACATGGCCAGTCCGGTCGGGGTGGTGGTGGGGCCCTGCGGCACCTCGGAGGCGTGGGCGTCCTCGTAGTAGAAGCGGATCGACGAGGCGGCGGTGCCGGTCAGCCAGTAGAGGGCGACATTGCCGATCACGAAGTCCGGGTCGGCGCTCTCCGGGAACAGCTGGGAATTCCAGCCCAGCAGACCCACCGGTGAATCCGCGAGCGCGAAGGCCAGGGTCTGCGGCTGCTGGCTCTGCAGGGTATTGAAGGCCATCTTGTTGTCGTAGAACCACTTCAGATGGGCCAGCCCCGCCTGGTCCTCGGCGGACAGGTCGGCCATTTCCGCCGGATCGCCGGAGGGGAACGAGAACAGCTGCGTCACATGGACTCCCACCACTCGATCGGGCGCGATCCGGCCGATTTCGGGGGAGATCATGGAACCCGCGTCATTGCCGATGGCGCCGTAGCGTGCATAGCCCAGCCGCTCCATCAGCTCCGCCCAGGCCCGGGCGGTGCGCCACCGGTTCCAGCCGGTGGACCGGGTCGGGCCGGACCAGCCGTAGCCCGGCAGGGACGGGATCACCAGGTGGAAGGCGGGATCGTCCGCGGACTCGGGCTCGGTGAGCGGCTCGATGACGTCGAGGTATTCCAGGACGGAACCGGGCCAGCCGTGGGTCAGGATGACCGGGGTGGCATCCGCGCGGGAGGACCGGATGTGCAGGAAGTGGATGTCCTCGCCGTCGATCTCGGTGGTGAACTGCGGATAGGCATTGAGCTCGGCTTCCATTGCCCGCCAATCGAATTCCTTCAGCCAGTACTCGGCGAGGCCGCGGACGCGGTCACCGCTGACGCCGTACGCGTCGCCCGCGCCCGGCAGCTCGTTCGGCCACAGCGCCTTGCGCAGCCGCTCGGCCAGATCGTCCAGCTGGGCCTGGGGGACGTCGATGCGGAAGGGGCGGATGGCGTTCATCATTCTCTCCTAAGTGGAACGGAATGCTTCGTTCTGTTCAAACAGTAACGGAACGGATCATTCCGTTCAAGTGGTAGGCTCGGATTCATGTCGAAGACAGCCGAACCCGCAGCTCAGCGCGCCCTACCCGGCCGCAAGGCGCAGGCCGCGCGCAATGACGAACTCATCCTGGCCGCCGCCCGCGACGTGTTCCTGGCCGAACCCAAGGCGCCGATCTCGGCCGTCGCCGAGCGCGCGGGGGTGGGCATCAGCGCGCTGTACCGCCGCTATCCGAGCAAGGAGGAGCTGCTGCGCACCCTCTGCTACGACGGACTGCGCCGCTACAACGCGGAAGCCGAAGCGGCCCTGGAGAATTCCGACGGCTGGGCGGCGCTGGTCGACTTCCTGCACCGCGTGGTCGACGCCGATGTGCACTCGCTGACCGTGCATCTGGCCGGCACCTTCACCCCGGACGAATCGATTCTCCCGGACGTCCGGCGCTCGGCCGAACTCAATGACGAAATCCTGCGCCGGGCCCGGGAATCGGGGCGGCTGCGTCGCGGGGTCACCGTCGCCGACTTCGGCCTGATCCTCGAAGCCTGCGCGACGATTGCACTGCCCGATCCCGAACGCACCGCCCAGCTGCGCCGCCGGGTCCTGGCCCTGCTGATCGACGGCCTCACCGTCACCGGCGACCTGCCCGGCCCGCCACCGGTGCCGGGCGAATTCGCCCAACGCTGGCAGCGTCGTGACCAGTGAACGGTAGCGTTCGCCGCGGGCGTGCCGGCATTCGTTCCCGAACCATGATGAATTCCGCGGCTCGGCTCCGACTTCCGCAAGAGCACTCGAATCGGAAGGAACTGTCATGAACTGGACACTCGAAGTGGTCATCGTCCCCGTGTCGGACGTGGACCGCGCCAAGGACTTCTACAGCACCAAGCTCGGGTTTCATGTAGACCACGACGTCCGGCC
Organism: Nocardia sp. NPDC004711; assembly: GCF_053601595.1. Taxonomy (NCBI): domain Bacteria; kingdom Bacillati; phylum Actinomycetota; class Actinomycetes; order Mycobacteriales; family Nocardiaceae; genus Nocardia; species Nocardia sp. NPDC004711. The sequence continues at coordinate 133,352 of NZ_JBSGCB010000019.1, forward strand.
CGCGGAGGGCACGCGGATCTGTCAGCTCACGCCGCCGGGGTCGGGCTGTTCGATCGTCATCGGCGAGGGCGTGGTGCCGAAGATGGAGCCGGGATATCTCAAAGGGCTGCAGCTGGTCGTGCCCGATCTGAAGCGTGCCCACGCTGAACTGGTCGAGCGTGGAGTAGAGGTCAGCGACATCCAGGTGCTGCCGGGGCCGCCGTCCGCGGGCGACCCGCTGGACAACAGCGGATTCATCTTCTTCGACGATCCGGACGGCAACAGCTGGGCCGTCCAGCAGATTTCGAGCCGGGCCTGAGGCGACGAGGCCGGGCCGGAACACGATTCGGGGCGAGCAGCTCGAAAGCCGCCCGCCCCGAATCGGATTCGCCTACCGGATCCGGTCCTAGGACACGACCGGCAGGTACACCTGGTTACCGGTGGAGGCGAACTCGGCGGACTTCTCCGCCATGCCCGCTTCGATGGCGGCGATATCGGTGAGGCCCTGCTTCTCGGCGTAGTCGCGCACGTCCTGCGAGATGCGCATGGAGCAGAACTTCGGACCGCACATGGAGCAGAAGTGCGCGGTCTTGGCCGGCTCGGCCGGGAGGGTCTCGTCGTGGTACTCGCGGGCGGTGTCGGGGTCCAGCGAGAGGTTGAACTGGTCGGTCCAGCGGAACTCGAAGCGCGCCTTGGACAGTGCGTTGTCGCGGTCCTGGGCGCGCGGGTGCTGCTTGGCCAGGTCGGCGGAGTGGGCGGCGATCTTGTAGGTGATCACGCCGACCTTCACGTCGTCCCGGTTGGGCAGACCCAGGTGCTCCTTGGGCGTCACGTAGCAGAGCATGGCGGTGCCCGCCTGCGCGATGATGGCCGCGCCGATGGCCGAGGTGATGTGGTCGTAGGCCGGCGCGATATCGGTGGCCAGCGGGCCGAGCGTGTAGAAGGGGGCCTCCTCGCAGAGCTCCTCCTCCAGCTTCACGTTCTCGACGATCTTGTGCATGGGCACGTGGCCCGGGCCCTCGATCATCACCTGCACGCCATAGGATTTCGCGATCTTGGTGAGCTCACCCAGGGTGCGCAGCTCGGCGAACTGGGCCTCGTCATTGGCGTCCGCGATGGAACCCGGGCGCAGACCGTCACCCAGCGAGAAGGTGATGTCGTACTTGGCCAGGATCTCGCACAGCTCGGCGAAGTTGGTGTACAGGAACGATTCCTGGTGATGCGCCAGGCACCACGCCGCCATGATGGAACCGCCGCGCGACACGATGCCGGTGACCCGCTTGGCGGTCAGCGGCACGTAGCGCAACAGCACGCCGGCGTGCACCGTCATGTAGTCGACGCCCTGCTCGGCCTGCTCGATCACGGTGTCGCGGTAGATCTCCCAGGTGAGCTTGGTGGGATCGCCGTTCACCTTCTCCAGCGCCTGGTAGATCGGCACGGTGCCGACCGGGACGGGGGAGTTGCGCAGAATCCACTCACGGGTCTCGTGAATGTTCTTGCCGGTGGACAGATCCATGATGGTGTCGGCGCCCCAGCGGGTGGCCCACACCATCTTCTCCACCTCCTCGGCGATGGAGGAGCTCACCGCCGAATTGCCGATGTTCGCATTGATCTTGACCGCGAACTTCTTGCCGATGATCATCGGCTCGGACTCGGGGTGGCGGTGGTTGGCCGGGATCACCGCGCGACCGGCGGCCACCTCGTCGCGCACCAGCTCGGGCGCGACACCCTCGCGCGCCGCGATGTAGCGCATCTCGTTGGTGATGATGCCCTGGCGGGCCCAGGCCAGCTGGGTCGGCGGGCCGTCGACCTGCGGCTTGTCCCAGGTGTCGCGGAGCTTGGGCAGCCCCGCCTCGAGATCGATGGCGGCGGTGTCGTCGGTGTACGGACCGGAGGTGTCGTACACGTCGAAGTGCTCGCCATTGGTGAGATTGATGCGCCGCACCGGAACCCGCAGCGTCGTGCCGTCGGCCTCGACCTGCTCGTAGTGCTTGACGCTGCCCTCGATGGGACCGGTTGTCACGGTGTCGACGGGCGCGGAGTTGCTCGGGACACGACTCGATGGCATGGGTGAATCCTCCCTACGCCGGCATTACCCGGTCAGGTTCATACGGTCGACGGCCCACTAGCCGTCCTCTCAGCCCGCTGGTGCGAGCCCCCGTTGGCATACGTACTTTTCCGCAGTGACCATACCGCGCTGCACGGCACGCACGCTCCGAGACCGCGGAATATACGATTCGGTCTGCTCGGGGGATGGATTCGGCCGGGTGGGGTTCAGCGGGTAGGCGGGTCTCAGCGCTCCTGCGGGCCGATAGGCCAGCCCAGTGCGCCGAACGCGGCGTTCAGCTCGATCTCGGTCTGGGTGGCGAGGGCGTCGAGGCTGCCGAGCATGGTGATCACATCGTCGGTGCGGCAGCCGGACGGGTCGGCCGCGCCCGGGGCGAGGCGGGACTTGATCCAGTTGAAGGCGTCGGCCATGCCGAGGGTGGTCAGGGTCAGGTGCTCGCTGAGATGATCGCGCTTGTAATAGACGGAAGCACCCCCGTCGCACCACCGCTGGACCATGCGGTCGTTGGTGTACCACGGCACGGCCTCGTCGTAGACGCCCTGATAGACCATGGTGGGCGCGGTCGGCGGATTACCGCCCAGCACAGTCGAATCGAAGACCTCCTCGATCTCCGGCAGTGCCAGGTAGTCGGCGATCGGGATGGTCAGCATGCGCTGGTAGTCGGTGAACATCAGGTTCAGCGCATTGCGCACCAGGCACTGGTTCGCGGTGCGGTCCATGACCGCGCGGCCCTCGGTTGTCAGGTACTTCTCGGTGGTCTCGGCGAACCTGGGGTACGCATTGCGCAGCGAGGCGATACCCACACCGATGAGGCTGGCGAACATCGAACCGTTGACGTGCAACAGGGATTCGACATCCGAAACCGGTGCGCCCAGGGCGATGCCCTCGACGTTCAGCTCCGGCGCATAGCGCGGCTGCATCTCCGCCGCCCAGCCGCTGCCCATGCCGCCGCCGGAGTAACCCCACAGGGCCACCGGCGTATTCGCGCCGTCCAGGCCCAACGGCTGGAAGCTCTCGGCGGCGCGCACGCTGTCGAGAATCAGGTACCCGGGCTCCTCGGCGACCGCGAGATGCCCGTTCAGTCCCTCGTAGTCGGGCACATTGATGGCGTACCCCTGGCTGATGGAGGCTGCGAGCTCCAGGTACTCGACGGTGGAGTGCACGCCCTCCAGCGCGGGTAGCCCGCCGCCCTGCTGCAGCACGTAGGACGGCGCGCACGCGGGCGAGGTGCTGTCGTAGAAGAACTGGTGCGAGACCAGCGGCCGACTGTGAGAAGTGTTGGCCCCCTCCGGAATCGCCACCGTGGTGGCCGCGACCGCCGGCTGCCCGAACAGGTCGGTGGTGCGGTACAGCAGTTGCCACGATCGCACGTGCACCGGCAGCACGGTGAGCACCGCCAGCTGCACCTCGCGGCTGCGCAGGATCGTGCCGGGATCGGTGGATTCGAACCCGTCGGGCGCTCGATAGAACGGGTCGATGTTCACCGGGAGTGGTTGCGCGGCAACCGTTCCCGCGGTGACTCCCCCCAGTAGCACGGCCGAGGCGGTCGTCAGTGCCGTCGCGAGCGCGGCCGCGAGCAGCCGCCTCCCACGCCCGCGATCCCCAGTGATTGCCACGTCTCTGTTCCCTTCGCATCGACGTGACAGCGATTACAGCACGGCATCCGATTACCAACAAGATGTCTTTCTGAAACGAGCTTGGCTATCGTCTAGGCATGTCCCGCAGCAAATCTGCCGCGCCGACCGACCGGACCCCCGTGCGGCGTCGCATCCGCGGCCTCGACGCCGACGAGCGCAGCGCGCAGCGCCGCCGTCAGCTGCTCGCCGCCGCCACCGAACTCTTTGCCCGGCAGAGCTATTCGGGCACCTCCATCGAACAGATCTGCCAGCACGCCTACGTCGGCACCAAGGGCTTCTACGACCACTTCGACAGCAAGGAGGCCTGCTACACCGCCCTGCTGGAACAGATCACCACGGGCATCCAGCAACGGGTGGCAGAGGTGGCCGTCGAAACCGCCGACGCGGACTGGGCCACCCGCCGCGCCACCGTCCTGGCCGCCTTCGTCCACGCCATCGCCGACGACCCGCGCCTGGCCAAGGTCACCTTCGGCGAAGCCGGCGGCATCTCGCCCACCGTCGAAGCCATGCGCCGCTCCAACCGCCGCTGGTCCGCCGAATTCCTGAAACACCAATGGCTGCAGGCCGATCCGCGCGACGACCCGCACCTGCTGGCCCTCGCCCTCGCCACCATCGGCGGCATGTTCGAACTGGTCGCCGACTGGCTGCACCACCACGACGACGGCGGCGCACCGGATTCCGTGGACACCCTCGTCGCCGATCTGAACCACTTCGTGGCGGTGGTCGACGCGGGCCGGGTCGCCGCTCGCTGAGTGGGGGCGCTCAGTCGCGCGGGCGGGCGGCGAGCATGATCTCGCGCAGGGTATCGCGGAGCCAGACATGGGCGGGGTCGGCGTCGTTGCGGGGATGCCAGGCCAAAGCGTATGGCAGCGGCGGGGTTTCGATGGGCAGGTCGAACACGGTGAGGCCGAGTTGCTCGGCCATGGGGGCGGCGCAGGCGGGGAGGTTACCGAGCAGATCGCTGTTGCGGAGGAAGAACAGCGAGCCGGTGATGCCGGCGACCGAGGCGGTCACCTCCCGGCGCAGGCCGTGGCGGGCGAGGGCGTCGTCGATCGGACCGGAGCGCCGGCCGCGCCGGGAAGCGGCCAGATGGCGGGCGCGCACGTAGTCCTCGAGCCGGATCGTGGTGCCGCGCAGCAGCGGATGCCCGCGCCGGGCGGCGCCGACCATGCGGTCCTCGAACACCGGCGCGACCTGGATTTCCGGTGCGCGGTCGCCGATGATGCCCAGCTCGAGATCGGCCACACCGTCGCGCAGCATGGGCGCGTCGGTGTGGCCCTCATTGAGGAAGCGCAGCGTGATGCCGGGGGCCTCGGCGGTGGCGCGTTCGACCAGGGCGGGGCCGAATACGGCGGCCATGGTGTAGTGGGCCAGCACGGTGAGATCGCGGTTGACGGTGCGAAGGTCGGTGCTGTGAGCGGCCGAGAAGAGGCGCTGCACCCGCTCGACCAGCTCGCGCACCTCGGGCTCGATGGCCAGCGCGTGCGGGGTCGGAACCATGGCCCGGCCCGCGCGCACCAGGATCGGATCCCCGATGGTCCGCCGGATGCGTCCCAGTGCACGGCTGACCGCCGGCTCGGACAGTCGTAGGCGCTCGGCCGCCCCGGTCACGCTGTGCTCGGTGAGCAGAGCGTCCAGGGCGACGAGCAGGTTCAGGTCCAGGCCGCGAAGGTCGGTGTGTTGCGTCTGGCGCATGTATTCCATGATAAAGATGCATTTGAGTAATGTGTCTGCCCGCCCTACCGTTGAATTCGTTGCGGTGAACGCGGGTGAAAACTCTGAATGTCTTCGCCGATGACCTTGCACCGCAACATATTTCCGGCCAGGGCCCGGCTCGGAAGGTGTACCGGCACCGCTTCGCGACGTCGTCGAGGTGGCGTCGCTTCCCCTTATCCCGATTTCCAGGAGTTCTCGCATGTCCACCGTCGTGTCCGCCGTTCCGGTCGCCGACTCCCGAGCCGCCGGACCGCCGCGCGCGGTCCTGCTCGCCCTGTGCGCCTGCGTCATGGTGGCGCAGAGCATGGTGGCCGCCATCAATCTCGCGATTCCCCTGCTCGCCGCGTCTCCGCTGCATCCGAGTTCGTCGGAACTGCTGTGGGCGGTCGACGCCTATGTGATCGTCTTTGCCGCCCTGCTCATCCCGGCCGGCGCGCTCGGCGACCGGTACGGGCGCAAGGGCGCGCTGCTGGCCGGGCTCGGACTGTTCGCGGCGGGTGCGCTCACCAGCGCGCTGGCTCCGCACGCGGCCGTGCTGATCGCGGGCCGGGCGGTCTCGGGTGCGGGCGCGGCGCTCATCATGCCCGCCACCCTGTCGATTGTGGTGCAGCTGTGCCCGGACGCCCGCACCCGCGCGAGTGCGCTGGCCGCGTGGACCCTGTCGCTGGGTCTGGGTGGCGCACTGGGCAATATCGGCGGTGGATTGCTGCAGCAGTATCTGCCGTGGCAGGCCCTGTTCTGGGTGATGGTCCCCGCCGGTCTGGTCTTGCTGGCGGTGGCGGCGGTGGTGACGCCGAAAACCCCACGGCGCGAGGCGGATCAGGATCCATGCGGGGCGACGCTGCTCATGGCCGGATCGACCGCGGTGCTGTACGGCATCATCGAGGGCCCGGCACACGGCTGGGGCGCTGCGGAAGTGCTGGCCGGATTCGGGCTCGGCGCGGTGCTGCTCGCGGTGCTGGTCCGGCATTCGCTGCGTTCGCCGCATCCGCTCATCGATCCACGGGTGTTCCGGTCCCGGCGGTTGAGCGTGGCCGTCCTGGGCACGGGCACAACGTTTTTCGGATTGTTCGCGTTGTTCTTCGTGAACTCGCAGTACCTGCAGTACGTGAAGGACTTCTCGGCGGGCGCGGCGGGACTGGCCATCGTGCCGCTCACCCTCGGCATGATCCTGGTGCCCCGCTACGCGGTCCGGCTGGAAGCCCGGCTGGGCCCGCTGATTCCGGCCGCGGGCGGGCTCGCCGTCATCGGCGCGGGCCTGCTGGCGGTCGCGACCGCGGACGCGGGCACCCCGTATCCGCTGTACGCGGTCTATCTGGTGGTGCTGTCCGTCGGCATGGGGTTCGCCGCACCCGTACTGACGCACGGCGTCATGGCGAACCTGCCGGTCGATCGCGCCGGGATGGGTGCCGGATTGAACTCCGCCGCACGGGAATTCGGTGCCGCCGGCGGCGTCGCCGTGATCGGCACCGTGATGGCCTCACACGCCGGAGACGGCACCCACCCGGTCGCCTTCGCCGACAGCATGGGCCTCGGTCTCGGCGTCATCGGCGTCCTGGTGCTGCTCGCCGCCGGTGTGGTCGCCCTCGGCTACCGCCGCGGCTGACTCCTCCTCCAGCCCGATCCGCTTGTGCAGCGCCGCAAGCGGTTTCGGTGCCCACCAGTTGCTGGTGGACATCAGGCGCATGAGGGCCGGGGCCAGCAGGCCGCGAATGATGGTGGCGTCGGAGACCACGGCCAGCGCCAGGCCGATGCCGAACAACTTCATGGGTGCGACCTCGGAGGTGGCCACGGCCAGCAGCACCACCGCCATCAAACCCGCTGCGGCGGTGAAGATCCGGCCGGTGCGGGCCACCCCGAGAGCCACCGAGCGGGTATTGGCCGCCCGGCCGCGATCCGAGGCCAGCCATTCCTCGCGAATCCGGGACAGCAGGAAGACCTCGTAGTCCATGGACATGCCGAAGGCCAGGCAGAACATGAGGATCGGCATGAACAGGTCGATGCTGCCGGTCGGGGTGAACCCCAGCAGACCGGACAGGTGGCCCTGCGCGAAGACCCAGATCATGGCGCCGAAGGTGGCGGTCAGCGACAGCATGTTGAGCAGCAGCGCCTTCACCGGGAGCACCACGCTGCCGGTGAACAGGAACAGCAGGATCAGGGTGATGACGGCGATGAGCGCGGCCGCCAAGGGGATCCGGCTGATGACCGAGTCCATGGTGTCCTCGTTCAGGGCCGCCGCGCCGCCGTACCGCACCTCGCCGGGAGCCGGGACCGCCCGCAGTGCCGCGAGCTGCTGTTTGCCCGCGGCGGAGTAGGGCGCGACCTTCGTGCCGACCGAAAGGTAGGTCCCGTTCGGGCCGGCCATCTGCGGGAGGCCGGCCGCGACCCGTTTGCCGGTCGGCGGAACGCCCTCGGCGGACGGCGACGCCAGGTAGACGCCCTCGCTGGACAGCACCGCCGCGACGCCCGGCACCTCCGACAGGCTCTTGGCATACGCGCCGATGTCCGCTGCGCCGCCGTGGAATCCGGGCAGCACGATCACCGTGCTGGAGGCCATGTCGGCATTGAAGTCCTGCCGCAGCGCGTCACCCACCTGACGGCTGGACGCGAAGGTGCCGATCACGCGATCGTCCGGGGTGCCGAAATGTGCCTTCAGGAACGGGGATCCGAGCGCCAGTAGCACCGCCGCCGCGATCACCGCGACCGGCAGCGCCCGCCGCATGACCGCGGTCACCAGCCGGTACCAGAAGGTGGTCCCGACCGGCTTGGGCGCGGGCTCGCCGCGACCCAGCAGGCGGCGCACCGGTTTCCGCAGATCCCAGGCGTTCCGCTCCGCCTCCCCGCGCTTCCGATCGCCGAGCAGCGCCAGCGCGGCGGGCAGCAACAGCACCGACGCGCCCACGGCCGCGGCCACGACCGCGACACCGGCGTAGGCGAAGGACTTGAAGAACGGCTGCGGGAACACCGCCAGCGCCGCCAGGGCCAGGGCGACGGTCAAGCCGGAGAACACCACGGTGCGGCCCGCGGTCTGCACCGAACGCAGTATGGCCGCCCGGGTATCGCGGCCATTGGCCAGCTCCTCGCGATACCGGCTGACAATGAACAGGCTGTAGTCGATGGCCAAGGCCAGCCCCAGCGCGCTGGTCATGTTCAGCGCGAAGATGGAGACATCCATGACCGTGGTCAGCCCGCGCAGAATGCCCAGCGTCGCTGCGATCGCGAACAGTCCCACGCCGACCGGCAGCAGCGCCGCGACCACGCTGCCGAACACCAGCACCAGCAGCAGCGCCGATACCGGCACCGCGATGGCCTCCGCCAGCAGCAGGTCCTTCTCGACCTGGTGATTGATATCGGCGAAGGAACCGGCCATGCCACCGACCCGGACCTGCACGCCGTCGCTGTCCCCATTGAGCTGGTTCGACAGCTCGGCGGCCCGGTTCTGCACCTCGGTGTCGGTGCCGGTGACCGTGGCCATGATGAGCCCGCGCTGCCCGTCCTTGCTCTTCAGCGCGGAGGCCAGGTCGGGCCGGGCGGCGAGGCTGGTCCAATACGACTGCACGCCGGTCACCGTCGGGTCCTGGCTCAGCTCGTCGGTGACGCGCTGCGCCTCGCCGCGCACCTGCGGGCTGTTGACGCCCCCGGCACCGCTGACCATGACGATGAGGTTGGGATTGCCGCCGGGGAAGTTCTTCGTGATGAAGTCATTGGCGCGCACCGACTCCAGCGAGTCGGTCAGATAGCCGCCGCCGACCATGTGGGATTTCACGGTGGCGCCGAAGCCGCCGCACACGAGCATCAACAGGAGCGCGGCCACCAGGACCGCGCGCGGGCGCGCCATGGCGAACCGGGCAGTACTGGTCAACATTGACGCCACCCTCCGAAGTCTTCAGACGTCCGGAACGGTAACGTTCCTGACCTACCGGTCGGTAGGGTCAGTGATGATGTTCATGGTAATGCGATTCGACTATTACTCGGCCTTCGCGATGCGCCCGCGCACCTCACCCAGCTCCAGGTGACCGCCCCCGATGGCGGGTGCGGTGGCCGTGATGACCACCTCGTCGCCGTCCTGCAGAAAGGTTCGCTGGCCCCCGTTCAACTCGATCGGTTCGGTACCGCCCCAGCTCATTTCCATCAGCGACCCACGCTCGCCACGACCGGCCCCCGAGATGGTGCCGGAGGCGAACAGATCGCCGGTGCGGGTCGACGCGCCGTTGACCGTCAGATGCGCGAGCATCTGCGGCCCCGACCAATACATACGCCGGAACGGCGGAGTGGAGATCACCTGGCCGTTCCACTCCACGGTCAGCGTGATGTCCAGTCCCCAGGACGTGTCGTCCCGCAGATACGGCAGCGGCTCCGGATGCTGCGGCGGCAGCGGAATCCGCGCGGCGGCCAGAGCGTCGAGCGGAGTCACGAACGCCGACAGGCTGGTCGCGAAGGACTTGCCGAGGAATGGGCCCAGCGGTTGCCCCTCCCAGGCCTGGATGTCCCGGGCCGACCAGTCGTTCACCAGCGCCACCCCGAAAACGTGCTCGGCGAACTCGCCGGTCCCGACGGGCGTACCGAGCCGCGAGCCCGCGCCCACCACGAAGCCCAGTTCGGCCTCGATATCGAGGCGACGGCTCGGCCCGAAATCCGGTGTGCCGGAATCGGTCCGGCGCTGCCCGTGCGGCCGGACGACATCCGTGCCCGACACCACCACCGTGCCCGCGCGCCCGTGATACCCCACCGGCAGATGCCGCCAATTCGGCAGCAGCGGTTCACCGGCCGGCCGCAGCATCCGGCCCATGGCGGTGGCGTGATCGAGGCTGGCGTAGAAGTCGACGTAGTCGCCGATCTCCACCGGCAGGTCCAGCCGCACCGCCCGCACCGAATGCACCGCCGCCGCGGGCAGTTCCGCCTCGGCCGCCGCACCCACCCGCTCGCGCACCTCCCGCCAGCACTGCGGGCCCTGGGTCATGAAGGCATTCAGGCTGGGCTGCGCGAACATCGGATCATCCAGCGCCACCGCCAGATCGATGATCGAATCGCCCAGCCGCGCCCCCACCCGCGGGTCCCCGCCCAGCGGGCGGAACACGCAGTACGGCAGGTGTTCCGGCCCGAATCCGGAACCCGCGGGCACCTCGATCCGCACCCGGCTGCTCATTTCCCCACCACCCGATCCCATGTCACCAACCCCTGCGCCGTCGCACCACTCGGACTCAGATCCACTCGGACGGCCCTCGCCCAGACCAGGTCCAGGCATACCGCGCGTCCTCGCACGCCAGCGCGCCCTCACCCAGCTGCAGCGGGTGGAAGGTGTCCACCATGACCGCCAGCTCGTCGAAGAAATCGATGCCGATGCTGCGCTCGTAGGCCCCCGGCTGCGGCCCGTGCGCGTACCCGCCCGGATGCACCGACACCGAGCCCTGCCCGATCCCGGATCCCTTGCGCGCCTCGTAGTTTCCGCCGCAGTAGAAGAGGATCTCGTCGGAGTCCACATTCGAGTGGTAGTAGGGGACCGGTATCGACAGCGGGTGGTAGTCCACCTTGCGCGGCACGAAATTGCAGATCACGAAGTTCTGCCCCTCGAAAGCCTGGTGCACCGGCGGCGGCTGATGCACGCGGCCGGTGATCGGTTCGAAGTCGGCGATATCGAAGGTGAACGGGTACAGGCAGCCGTCCCAGCCCACCACGTCGAAGGGGTGGCGGGCGTACACCATGCTGGTGCCGACGATCTCACCGGCGGGACGGTGCTTGACCAGCACCTCCACGTCCTCACCGTCGACCTGCATCAACTCTGTGGGCCCGTGCAGATCCCGCTCGCAGTAGGGCGAGTTCTCCAGGAACTGGCCGTATTTCGAGAGATACCGCTTGGGCGGGGTGATGTGGCCGGTGCCCTCGATGACATAGGCGCGCAAGGGTTCGGGGCCGTCGGGAATCCAGCGATGCGTGGTGGCGCGTGGCAGCAGCACCTGATGCCCCTGCCGCACCGGCAGCGGCCCGAAGACGGTTTCCACCCGCCCCGAACCGGATTCGATGTAGACGAGTTCGTCGCCGACGGCATTGCGGTACAGCGCCGATTCCCGCAGCGCCGCCACGTAGGAGATGCGCACATCGGCATTGCCCAGCAGCAGCCGCCGCCCGGTCACCACATCGCTGTCGGCCGGCTTGTCGCCCAGGAACAGTTCGTGCAGCTTCAGATGCCGGTGCCGCAGTGGATGATTCGGGTACAGCCGCTGCTCGGGCAGTATCCACACCGACGAATCCACAATGGCCGGAGGCAATCCCCGGTGATAGAGCAGCGAGGAATCACCGGAGAAGCCCTCTTCGCCCATCAGCTCTTCGTAATAGAGCGTGCCCCGCTCGTCCCGATGCTGCGTGTGCCGCTTGGGCGGCACCGAACCAACCTGCCGATAGAACGTCATGGCGGCCTCCCGCTGACCGATGGTCCCTTTCCCATCGTAGCCACCGGATAACGGCAGGACCCCGGATTCTCAAGCGTGGCGCAGGGCCCGATACACCGCCGCGCCGACGAACTCACCCAGTGTGTCGGGGGTCCACTCGCCCGGATCGGTGAGCAGGGTGCGCACCGCGCCCTCACCGGCCGAGACCCACAGCTCCACCAGGGCCGGCAGCTTGCGTTCGGCCTGCGCGGTGCCCCAGGCCTTCAGGGTCGGGCGCAGCCGCCGGGTGCAGCGCTCCACGGCCAGCAGCCGGCCCTTGCCGAACGAATCCGCCACGGCCGGATCGGGATTGCCGTACAGCAGGCGCCAGGTGTCGGGCCGCTGGGACACCGTGTGCAGCAGGGCGCGGAAGCCCTCCACGAAGACCGCCTCGTCGGCTTCGACCCGGCGGCGCGGCAGCGTGTCCATGACGCCCTGCACCAGGTAGTCCTCCTCGCGGCGGATGAGCGCCTCGAGGAGTTCCACCCGATCGGCGAAGCAGGCGTAGACGACCGGGCGGGTGACCTTCATACGGTCGGCCACGGCGGCGATGGTCACCGCTGCGATGCCGTCGGCGACGGCGATCTCGAGGGCGGTGTCGAGAACTTGCGGGCGACGTCGTTCGGGACCCAGATGCCGCGCGCGCTGGCGTGGTCGTATCGCCGAATCGATGCCCATGCGCACCGACGATAGCAGTGCGCGCGGAGGGTGGACCCGCTGGTCCGAGCCGGTAACAAGATCGTTTCCTACATCGGTGCACGAAAATGCTACATTCACGAAGGAAACCACTCGGAGGAGCCGGGGACGCCCCCCGGACCGGAGGAGACGAATTCCGATGAATCAGACCCTGTTCAATCCGAAGACCTGTGAATTCGCCGAATTCGACGCCGAGACCAGGCGGCTGCTGCGCGCCACCGTCGACTACTTCGAGACCTTCGGCAAGACCCGGCTGCTCGCCGAGAGCCGGGACCGGGTCTGGTACGCGGATTTCCTGGACTTCATCAAGCGCGAACGGGTCTTCGCGACCTTCCTGACCCCGGCCGCGCAGGCCGGCGGCGACCCGAACAAGCGCTGGGACACCGCGCGTATCGCCATGATGAGCAAGATCCTCGGCTTCTACGGCATGCAGTACTGGTACGTGTGGCAGGTCACCATCCTCGGCCTCGGCCCGATCTGGCAGAGCGCCAATGCCGAGGCCAAGGCCCGCGCCGCCGCGCTGCTGGAATCCGGCGAGATCTTCGCCTTCGGCCTCTCCGAGAAGGAGCACGGCGCCGACATCTACTCGACCGACATGGTGCTGGAACCGAAACCGGGCGGCGGCTACACCGCCACCGGACGCAAGCACTACATCGGCAACGGCAATCTCGCGGGCATGGTGTCGGTCTTCGGCCGCCGCGCCGACAAGCCGATCATCGACTCCTCGGACTTCCTGCGGAAGATGACCGACGAGGAGTACTCGGGCTATCTGTTCTTCGCCGCCGACTCCCGGCACAAGAACTACAAGCTGCGCAAGAACGTCGTCGACTCCCAGATGTACGTCGCCGCTTTCGATCTCGACCAGTACCCGGTCGCCGAATCCGACATCCTGCACACCGGGCGCGCGGCCTTCGACGCCGCCATGAACACGGTCAATGTCGGCAAGTTCAATCTCGGCTTCGGTGCGGTCGGCGCGTGTGAGCACGCCATGTTCGAGGCGGTCGGCCACGCGTACAACCGAATCCTGTTCGGGCACCGGGTGACCGAGTTCCCGCAGGTGAAATCGCTGTTGGCGGACAGCTACGCCCGCCTGATCGGCATGAAGCTCTACAGCGAGCGAGCCATCGACTACCTGCGCTCGGCCAATGAGAACGACCGGCGCTACCTGCTTTTCAACGCCATCGAGAAGATGTCGGTCACCCGGCACGGCCAGCGGCTGTACGAGGACCTCGCCGACGTCATCGCGGCGCGCGGCTTCGAGAACGACATGTACTTCCCGATGGCCATGGTCGGCATGTTCGGCCTGCCGCGGCTCGAGGGCACCGTCCACGTGAACATGGCCCTGTCGCTGAAGTTCATGCCCAACTTCATGTTCCACCCCGCCGACGCCGGACTGGCCGCGCTGCGCTACCTGCCGGGCGCGGGCGTCGCGCCCAAGGGCGCGGTGCGCGCGGTGTCCGGCGCGCTGAGCTGGACCAGCCGTCGTGCCAGCGGCCCGGCCGCCAAGGCGGTGCCCACGCTGAAGAGCGAATTCGCCCGGGCCGCACACGCTCCCGTGCCCACCCGCCGCGACGCCGCCGACGACGAATTCCTGTTCCGTCAGGGCCCGAGCAGCGGCCTCGGCAAGATCCGCTTCACCGACTGGCGACCGGTCTTCGAGAAGTTCGCCCACATCCCGAATGTCGCGGTCTTCCTGGAACAGGCCCTCGCCTTCCAAACCCTGCTCGCCGCCGCCACCCCGACCGCCGCACAGCAGCAGGACGTCGACTTCCTCTTCGCCCTCGGCGAGCTGTTCACCACGCTCCCGTACGCCCAGCTCATCCTCGAGCAGGCCGAGATCGCCGGCGCCGACGAGTCGGTGCTCGACCAGCTCTTCGACCTGTTCGTCCGCGAGTTCTCCAAGCACGCCCTCACCCTGCACACCAAGCCGACCGCCACCAAGGCCCAGCAGATCCGCGCGCTGGATCTGGTCCGCCGCCCGATCTCGGACCAGTCCCGCTTCGACCGCGTATCGGCTCAGGTCGAAGCCCTGGCCGGGGTCTACGAAATGAATCCCTGACGTTGTTCCCTGCGGCCCGGCCGGCCCGGGCCGCAAATGCCACATTTGCCGGCCGTCTGCTCGGGAGCACATGCGAGCCGCGGTTTCCACGAATCCCGTGACCGTCACTCCGCAGCAGGCCAAGGGGCTGTATGCCCGCGGGTCCCGGTCCAGCGCATAACGGCGGGGTTAACTTTTTGGGATTCTTCCCGGTCGAACGGGGCTTTCCGGGTAAAGAGGCGTACCTACGCTTGCGTAACAGGACAGGCGTACGGCAACCTCGCCTTGATCTTCGAGATGCTCGACCAGATCTTTCGACATCGCTCCACCAGTTCAGACTCAGCCGAGGAGGCCCTTCCGTGTCCCATTACAAGGCGAACCTACGAGACATCGAGTTCAACTTGTTCGAAGTACTGGGTATCGGGGAACTGCTGGACCAGGGCGCCTACGGCGACCTGGACGCCGACACCGCGCGGGAGATGCTCGCCGAGGCGAAGCGCCTGGCGGAGGGGCCGATCGCGGAATCGTTCGTCGAGGCCGATCGCAACCCGGTCGAGTTCATTCCGGACCAGCACACCATCACCGTGCCGGAATCGCTGAAGAAGACCGTGGCCGCGGTCAACGAGGCCGGGTACTCCGGTCTGGGCATGGCCGAGGAGATGGGCGGCGTGCCCGCCCCCAACGCCCTCATCTGGGGCATCCAGGAAATGCTGGTCGCCGCGAACAACTCGGCCTCGTTCTTCAACATGGGTCCGCTCATGCACAAGGTGCTCTTCGACGAGGGCACCGAGCAGCAGCGGAAGTGGGCCACCCACGCGTGGGAGAACCGCTGGGGCGGCACCATGGTGCTCACCGAGCCGGACGCCGGCTCCGATGTCGGCATGGGCCGCACCAAGGCGATCCAGCAGGCCGACGGCACCTGGCACATCGAGGGCGTGAAGCGCTTCATCTCCGGTGGCGACGTGGGCGACACCGCCGACAACATCTTCCACCTGGTGCTGGCCCGACCCGAGGGCGCCGGCCCGGGCACCAAGGGCTTGTCGCTGTTCGTGGTGCCGCGTTTCCTGTTCGACACCGAGACCATGGAACTCGGCGCCAAGAACGGCGCGCTGGTCACCGGCGTCGAGCACAAGATGGGCATCAAGTCCTCGCCCACCTGTGAGATCACCTTCGGCGGTGACATTCCGGCCGTCGGCTACCTGGTCGGTGACCAGCACAATGGCATCGCGCAGATGTTCAAGGTCATCGAGAATGCGCGAATGATGGTGGGTACCAAGGCCACCGGCGCGCTGTCCACCGGGTACCTGAACGCTCTGGAGTACGCCAAGCAGCGCGTGCAGGGCGCGGATCTGACCCAGATGGCCGACAAGGGCGCGCCGCGCGTCACCATCACCCACCACCCGGACGTGCGTCGTTCGCTGGCCACCCAGAAGGCGTACGCCGAGGGTCTGCGCGGGCTGTACATGTACTGCGCCTCGTACCAGAACGCCGATGTGGCGCAGGCCAATTACGGGGTGGACGCCGAGCTGGCGGAGAAGGTCAACGACCTGCTGCTGCCGATCGTCAAGGGCTGCGGTTCGGACCGGGCGTACGAGAGCCTGACCGAATCGCTGCAGACCCTGGGTGGTTCCGGCTACCTGCAGGACTACCCGATCGAGCAGTACATCCGCGACTGCAAGATCGACTCGCTGTACGAGGGCACCACCGCCATCCAGGCGCAGGACTTCTTCTTCCGCAAGATCATTCGCGACAAGGGCGTGGCGCTCGCGCACGTCGCCGGCCTGATGCAGCAGTTCATCGACGGCGGCCCGGACCAGTTCAAGATCGAGCGCGGGCTGCTCGGCGCGGCGCTGGCCGACGTGCAGGCCATGGCGGCCACCCTCACCGGCTACCTGATGGCCGCGCAGCAGCAGATCGACGAGATCTACAAGGTCGGTCTGGGTTCGGTCCGATTCCTGTACGCCGTGGGCGATCTCGTCATCTCCTGGCGACTGCTGGAGCAGGCCGCCATCGCCCAGGCGGCGCTGGACGCCGGTGCGGCCGACAAGGACAAGAACTTCTACACCGGCAAGGTCGGCGTGGCGTCCTGGTTCGCGAAGAACAAGCTGCCGCTCATCAGCGGCGTGCGCTCGGTCGTCGAGAACATCGACAACGACATCATGAAGCTGGACGAGGCCGCTTTCTGACCCACCCGCATCCCCCGGCCCCGCACCTGTCCGGTGCGGGGCCGGTTTGCTTCACGCCACCCGGCTCGCTGGTCCCCGATCGGCGGGATCACGACGTCGGTGCCGTCCGCCCGCGGCGGTGGCGACCACGGGATTGGGAAGCACGATGGTCGGTGCGTCCAGCACGGCGTGTAGGTGGGCGCTGAAGGCGTCGAGGCTGCCGTAGCGCGTGAGGATCTCGTCGAGTACCTGGTGCGCACTCGAGCCTGTCGGATTGTTCATCTCGCCCCTCCGAGGTCCGCCACCGGCCGGGGCCGGGTGTTGACCGGCATTCTGCACGAGATATTCGAACGCGTAGCTACTTTGGGGATAACTGTGACCTTCCGTGCCTCGAGCACTCTCGATTCGTGCCATCGGCGTGGATCTGGGCCGCTCCAGCACCAGATTGCCCTATTGTCCGGTACGGGTGACCGGAGTGAGGAACGGTGGCGGGGCTCGGGAATGGTTATCTCGCCGCACCCCTGGTCCGGATCACTCTGTCGCGGTGCCCACGCTTCATCAAACCCGGGTGGTGCACCGTGCGCGGAAAGTTGCTCGACGGCCGGGTGGGTCAGCCCGCAGACTCCCCGATCCACCCGGCCCCGAACGAGTTCCTGTGTGTCGTGTCGGCGAGGCGCGACTCGCCGATGTGACACGCACATTCGATGTGTGACGGCGCCGTGAAGTGTCGTCCCCAGCGGGTACAACTACGGCATGGTCTTCCCGGTTACCTTCGGCTGGATCCAGATGCTGCTGCTGGTACTCGGCATCGCGGCGATCGGATTGCTCGTCACGGCTGTTCTCAGAGCGCGCAAGGTGGGGTGGCGGGCGCTGGCCGGCCGGGGCGCGGGTGCGGCCGGGCTGGTGCTCGTCGCGGTCGTGATCCTGTGGATCACCACGCTGCTGCAGACCTTCCTCGGGCTCACCGGGGAGGTGAAGGCGGCGCACATCGAGGCCAAACCCGTTGCGGGGCAAGAGCACATGATGAACGTGGAGCTGACCCTCTACGGCGACAAGGACCACGGCGACCAGCACAAGACCTATCAGGTCGAGGGCGACCTGTGGGTACTGCAGGCCAATATCGTGGAACTCGAACCGTGGGTGAACGCGCTCGGCTTCAACTCCGGCTACAAGGTGACCCGGCTCTACGGCCAGCGGCTGGACGGCATCGCCACCAAGCAGAATCAGATCTTCCTCAATGGCAGCGACGCCGACTTCTTCCAGGACATGAAAAATCAGTCCTGGTACACAAGGCCTTTCGTGCGCTCGGCCTACGGCAACGCGGTCATCGCGGCCGCGGGCAGCTACGACGTCTTCATCTCCCGCGACGCCATCAAGAGCCGGTCCGTCTAGTCGGCGAGTTCGGCCACCACGGGCGCATGATCGCTGGCGCCCTTGCCCTTTCGCTCCTCGCGGTCCACGTTCGCCTCGGTGACCCGGGCCGACAGGGCGGGGGAGCCGAGGATGAAATCGATGCGCATGCCCTCTTTCCGGGGGAAGCGCAGCTGCGTGTAGTCCCAGTAGGTGTAGACGCCCGGGCCCGGGTGGAAGGGCCGCATCACGTCGCTGAAGCCCACCTCGCCGAAGGCGTCGAAGGCGTCGCGTTCCCGGTCGGACACATGCGTCTTGCCCTCGAAGAATTCCGGCGACCACACATCCAGATCGGTCGGCGCGATATTCCAGTCACCCACCAGCGCGATCTGCGCGTCCGGATCCTCCGACAGCCACTTGCTACCCGCACTGCGCAGGGCGGCAAGCCATTCCAGCTTGTAGGTGTAGTGCGGATCGTCCAGGGCGCGGCCATTGGGCACGTACAGGCTCCACACCCGCACCCCGCCGCAGGTCGCGCCGATCGCGCGGGCCTCCACCACCGGAGCGCTGAGCAGCGATTCCCCGGCGTCCTTGTCGAATCCGGGCTGATCCGGGAAGCCGATCGCGACATCCTCGATCCCGACCCGGGAGGCGATGGCCACACCGTTCCATTGGCTGTAGCCGACGTGCGCGACCTCGTACCCGGCCGCCTCGAAGGCCTCGAACGGGAACTGCTCGTCCTTGCACTTGGTTTCCTGCATGGCCAGCACGTCGATATCGGCGCGGTCCAGCCACGCCAGCACCCGATCCTGCCGGGTACGAATCGAATTCACGTTCCAGGTAGCGATGCGCACGAGTGGTGAACCTTTCAGAACTAGTGTCTTGCGAAAGCGAGTGGCACGCAATCAGGGCGCGGCGTACCGGTAGCGGTGGTGTTCGACGAACCCCATCTCCTGGTACAGCGCCAGCGCAGCGTCATTCTCGTCCGACACCTGCACGTACGCGTGCGTGGCCCCGTGCGAATGCCCCCAGCGGATCATCTCCGCGCACACCAGCGCGCCCAGCCCGTGCCGTCGATGCCCGTTCGCCACGGCGACGCAGGTCAGACCCGCCCAGCAGCGGCCGTCCGGGGCCGTGGTGACCGCGACCCGGCCGATGGCCAGCGGCGACTGCAACCCCAGCGTGGCGAAGGCGACCTGACCGTCACGCACCGCCGTCAGTACCTCCACCACCGGGGTCGACCCGAGTTCGGCGTCCCCGCCGCGATGCCGGTGCATGGACAGCCAGGCCCCGTCCGGATCCGCGGTGAAGCGCACCATCGGCGGCCCGGACGGCAGCGCCATGGTCGCGATATCGACGGCCAGCACCTGGGTTTCGTTCCACCTGCGCCAGTCCGCGGGCACGGTGGCCAGCCGGTCGGGCAGCTGGAACTGTGCGGGCAGGCCGTGCGCGGTGTACCACTCGGCGATCCGATGCAGGGTCTCGGTGTCCATCAGGGCGGGTCCGTCCGTACCGCCCAGCGGCACCGCGGAATTCGCGCGATTGGTGTATCCGTCCCCGGCGCGCAACAGCCAGCCACCGATCCAGGACCGCCGCAGGCCCGGCCAGCCGTCGGCCGCGGCGGCCTCCAGGGCGCGGATCTCGCTGGTCCGAATGGGCCTGGGCCCGAGCGGTTTCCAGGCCACCACCCGATCCCAGGCGATCGACACCACCTGGCCGTCGGCGGTGCGCACGGTCAGCGGATCGGTCTCGGTGAGTTCACCGATCACATCCGTCAGCGGTTGCGGATAGCCCGCGGGCAGGCGGTAGCGAACCACCACCCGCTTACCGATCGGCGGGAGTTCGGAATCGGTCATACCCGATCAGTCGTCGAGATCGTCGTCGTCGTGTCCGAAGGGATCCGGCACGGTGCCCGGCACCCAGCTCAAACCCGGCTTGCCCCAGCCGTTTCGCTTGATGGACTTCTTCGCCGCCCGGGCATTGCGCCCGATCAGCATGTCGACGTAGAGGAAGCCGTCCAGGTGCCCGGTCTCGTGCTGCAGCATGCGGGCGAAGAAGCCGCGGCCCTCGATCTCGACCGGTTCGCCGTGCTCGTCGGTGCCGGTGACCTTCGCCCAGTCGGCGCGGCCGGTGGGGAACTGCTCGCCGGGCACCGACAGGCAGCCCTCCTCGTCATCATCGGGATCCGGCATGGTTTCCGGGATCTCCGAGGTCTGCAGCACGGGATTCACGACGCAGCCGCGGCGGCGGACCATCGTCGCGCCGTCGGTGTCGTCCGGGCAGTCGTAGACGAAGATGCGGGGCGAGACCTCGTCCTCGTCCTTGATGATGACCTGATTGGCGGCCAGGCCCACGCCATTGGCGGCGTCCATGGTCTCGTACATGTCCGCGATCAGCTCGGCCAGCTCCTCCGGGGTCTGCGTGACCGGAGTGGTCGCGCGGTGCAGAACCGGGTCGCCGACAATGCGAATCGGGAGAATAGCCATGCTGAGCAGCCTACTGGGCTGCCATTTTGTAGGAGATCACCCCCTGGACACCGCCCGCAGGTTCGCGGCCGTCTCGATTCTGGACTGCGGCTGGAATAGACCTCCGCCTTGGAGCGGGGGAGCGGAGGAGGGAAGAATCGAGACCTCAGGGCCGCGAACCCCGCCCCGGAGCGAAGCGGAGGGGCAGAACAAGCACGACACGCCGGAGGGGCGTCGCAGAACACGCCGATCGGTACGCATCGGGACGACTCCGCCGCGTGGTTGAATGATCGGCGACGCACAAGCACCATATTCGTCTGGTGACCACTCGGCGAGGGAGCACTATGGACAGCGCAGCGGCACGCGACATCCCCGCAAGCGAGGACGGCCCTTCCGGCGAGGATGGCGCACACGGGCTTTCCCGCCGCGAGCTCGACATTCTCGACTTCGAGCGCAAGTGGTGGAAGTACGCCGGTGCGAAGGAAGAAGCCATCCGTGAGCTCTTCGACCTCTCACCCACCCGCTACTACCAGGTCCTGAACGCGGTCGTCGACAAGCCGGAGGCGCTGGCCGCCGACCCCATGCTGGTCAAACGCCTGCGCCGGCTGCGCGCCAGCCGCCAGAAGACCAGGGCGGCACGCCGTCTCGGTTTCCAGGTGTGAACCACGCCCGGAATGTGCCGCAGCTTCCAACACCGCGTGCGTACGCGCTTGATCCCGCGCGGGCGCCCCATCACCCATTAGGCTCGACGCCGTGAGCAACCCGAATTCGCCGGCCGGCGGCCCGCCGCTGCGGGCCCTGGCGATGGTCCTGATCGCGCTGGCCATCGTGTTCGCCGGGCTGGGCGCGATGTCGCTGTCGAGTTCGGACTCCTCGAGCAGCAGCGCCGACTCGGCCTCGCAGTCAAGCACCGCCGCGGCCACCAGCACTGCGGCACAGCAGAATTCGGCCCAGGCCACCACCACCCCACCGGTCGCGCCCAGCACCACGGCGGCGCTGCCCACGACCACCACCGCGACCACCACCGCGGCCGCGGGCGTCGACAAGACCCTTCCCGTACGGGTTTACAACAACGGCACCGTGCCCGGCCTGGCCAAGAAGACCGGCGACCAGCTCACCTCCGACGGGTACAACGTCGCCGAGGTGGGCAACTACGCGAACGGCGTCATTCCGAAAACCACCGTGTACTACGGCAGTTCGCCCAAGGAGCAGGCGCTGGCCCAGGCCATCGCCGCGCAACTGGGCTGCTCGGCAGAACCCCGATTCCCCGGAATCTCGGACTCGCCCACCGGTGTCATCGTCATCGTCACCGGTAACTGAATCGCTGTTGACAAGGCACTGAATCGCTGGCGGTAAGGCACTGTCGGGTCGCTCGAAAGAAACCGTCCGGCCCCTCCACGGCACACACGCACGTCTCTGGCATCATCTTGTCCGGTACGAAGTATGTCCACCCTGCTTTCCCGATAAACTCGGACTCGTAAAGGAGTTCCCCGATGGCCTCGTCCACAACTCGTCGCCCGTCCTGGTGGACTGTTGCTCCGGTGCTCGCGGTCGCAGCCCTCGGTCTCACCGCCTGCTCCAACAGCCAGGAGTCGAGCGACGTCAAGGGGACGACCCCGCCGGTGTTCACCAGCTCGCAGGCCCCTGCCGGCACGCAGGGGACCGAGGGCGGCAATGCTCCGGAGGACTCGTCCAGCGTCACGCTCAAGGACCCCAGCGGCGGCACCGTCGGGACCGCCACCATCGCGAAGGTGGGCAACCACCTCCAGATCACCGTCGAGGCGCACGGGCTGAAGCCCGGCTTCCACGGCCTGCACGTCCACCAGGTCGGCAAGTGCGAGCCCAACTCCACCGCGCCGGCGGGCGGCGCGCCCGGCGACTTTCTCTCCGCCGGTGGCCACCTGCAGGTCGGCGACCAGAACACCCACCCGGCCAGCGGTGATCTGACCTCGCTCGAGGTGCTCAAGGACGGCACCGCCAAGTTGGTGACCACCACCGACGCCTTCACCCTGGACGAGGTCAAGGGCAAGGCGCTGATCATCCACGCCGGCGCCGACAACTTCGGCAACATTCCCACCCGGTACGCGCCCGCACCGGATGCGGACACCCTCGCGACCGGCGACGCGGGTGCACGGGTCGCCTGCGGCGTCGTCGCCTGAACCCTCTCGAGGTGAGCCATGGCCGGGGCAGGCAGAACGAAGGTCCCCTTCAACTCATCGCCCCGGCACACGCTCGGCGTGGAATGGGAGGTCGCGCTCGTCGACAAGCGCACGCGCGACCTGTCCAACACCGCCGCAGCGGTTTTCGAAGCCTGCGGTGATCTGCGCGCCTGGGACGGCACCCCGCAGATCACCAAGGAACTGCTGAAGAACACCGTCGAACTCGTCTCCGGCAAGCACGACACCGTGAGCGAGGTGGTCGACGAACTGCGCGCCACCCAGGACGTCGTGCGCCGCGCCGCCGACCAGGTCGGCGTCGACCTGTTCTGCGCCGGCACCCATCCCTTCGCGCAGTGGTCCACCCAACAGCTCACGCGCAGTGCGCATTACGACGAGCTCATCGAGCGCACCCAGTGGTGGGGCCGCCAGATGCTCATCTGGGGCGTGCACGTGCACGTCGGAATCTCCCACCCGGACAAGGTCTTCCCCATCCTCAACGGGCTGCTGCCGTCCTATCCGCATCTGCTGGCGCTGTCGGCCTCCTCGCCCATGTGGGCGGGCGTCGACACCGGATACGCCAGCAACCGGGCGCTCATGTTCCAGCAGCTGCCCACCGCCGGACTGCCCTTCCAGTTCGAGAACTGGGACCAGTTCGAGGGTTTCGTGCACGACCAGATGAAAACCGGTGTGATCGAACAACTCGGCGGCATGCACTGGGACATCCGGCCCGCGCCCAAATGGGGCACCATCGAGGTCCGCGTCTGCGACGGCACCCCCACCAAGGCCGAACTGGCGGCCATCGTGGCGCTGATCCACTGCCTGGTGGTGGATCTCGACCGCCGAGTGGAATCCGGCGAGACCATGCCGGCCATCCTGCCGCCCTGGCACGTGCAGGAAAACAAGTGGCGCGCAGCGCGATACGGGCTCGACGCCATCGTCATCACCGACGCCGACAGCAATGAGCGACTGGTCACCGACGACCTGATGGAACTGCTCAACCGGCTGGAGCCGACCGCCAAGAGCCTCGGCTGCGAGAACGAGCTCGCCATGGTCGCCGACATCCCGAAGAAGGGCGCGTCCTATCAGCGTCAGCGCCGGGTGGCCGCGACCGCGCAGGGCGATCTGGTCGCGGTCGTCGATTCGCTGGTTCACGAACTCGAGTACTGAGGTCCACGAACTCGCGCACCGCGGAACCGTCTTGCACGGTTGTGATTTCGATTACGACCGGATCCGTACGGTGTACGCGTGGCCAGGAGTGATGCCGCGCTGACCGGGGCCTGTTCATCTGGTGAGATGGGCGGCGTTCAACTACTCACCGAGCTGGCGTTCATGCGGCGTTTACTATGGCTGGATGCTGCTCGACGATCCGTACTCCCGAATCGGCGGCGAGACACGCCGAACCGGGTTACGGATGTTGTCGCCGCGCGCCGGCCTGACGGCCGCGCTGTCGGTGGGGGCGGCGCTGCTCATCGTCCTGCAGATCGTGGCCTCGCACCACCACTTCACCGGCCCGCTGGAAAGCATCTGGGCCGACTTCGCGGGTAATGCCAAATCCTTCACCGTGCCGTGGGCCGGGCTCGGGCTCGCGCTCATCGGGCTGAGCTGGCGGCGGCGGTTCCTGGCGGTCGGCGCGGCGCTCGGCATCGACCTTGTGTACCAATCGATTCGGACGCTGTCCGGTGGACCACTGGCCATGGGCAACGGCCCCGTCCTCGTGCTGCTCGCCCTCATCGGGCTCGCGTGCTGGAAGTGGCAGGGCAAGGACCGCACCAATGCGCTGCACGCCGCCGCGCTCGGCATCCTGCTGGTGCTGTCCAGCAAGGTCGCCGACGTCTGGCTGGGCATCACCGTGCTGGCCGGGCCCCGGGTGCTCGACGAACACATCGTGCTGGTGGACCACGCCCTGGGCGACCCCTCCTGGCTGATGGGGCAGCTGCTGGACTGGCTGGGGCCGATCGCCTCCGCCGTGCTGCACTGGGTCTACATCGAACTGCCCGTCGGCGCGATGATCGTGACCATCTGGCAGTTGCGCACCGTGGTCACGACGGGGGACTGGCCCAAGCACTACCTGGTGCGCACCTTCCTGGTGC
This sequence comes from Nocardia sp. NPDC004711, assembly GCF_053601595.1. Taxonomy (NCBI): domain Bacteria; kingdom Bacillati; phylum Actinomycetota; class Actinomycetes; order Mycobacteriales; family Nocardiaceae; genus Nocardia; species Nocardia sp. NPDC004711. The sequence continues at coordinate 158,140 of NZ_JBSGCB010000019.1, forward strand.
TCGGCCTCATCGGCCCGGTCTTCTATGTCGTATTCCCCGTCGTCGGGCCGATGTTCGCGTTCGGCGCGGACGGGCACGTCTTCTCCCTGGGTAGCTACTGGCCGAATGTGGTGCCGCCGGTGGACCTCTCGCCGGGTTCGATCGCCTTCGACCACTACACCCCGCGCAACTGCATGCCGTCATTGCACACCGCGTGGGCGCTGTCGATCTTCATCCACTCGCGCCGCGACCCCTTCACGGGTGCGCCCGCGCCGGTCTGGCTGCGCTGGGGCGGGACCTTCTGGCTCGTCGCCACCCTGTCGGCCACCCTGGGCTTCGGCTACCACTACGGCGCCGATCTGGTGGCCGGCGCGGTGCTGTGCCTGACCATCGAATCCGCCCTGCGCGCACCGGAACGCGGCTGGGATCGCACCCGCCTGCAACTGGTGTCGGCCGGCGCCGCGCTCTTCGCCGGGCTGCTGCTGTCCTACCGGTACCTGTCGACCGGATTCGCCGAACACCCGGTGCCCGCGGGCATCGTCGTGTTCGGCCTGCTGGCCGGTTACGTGACGGCCTTCTACCGCACCTGGTTCGGCGACGCCGTCACCACGGCCCCCGCGCTCGAATCCGCGGTGCGCGCCTGACCGTTCGCCGGTCACAGCACGGTCAGCCGGAGGTGGCCGCGCCGTTCGGAGATTCGGGCGCGGTGTCGGTCGTCGCCGGGATTCGCGGGCGACTGCGCCGCAGCAGGTAGATCCCGGCCAGACAGCCCCCGGCGACCAGCGCCGACGTCCAGCCCGGGGCCGCGGTGCTGCTGGAGCTCACCGCGCACATCGACGCGCTGTCGGCGGATTGCGTGGCGTAGTGGCCCCGCGAGACATAATCGCGCATGCCCAGCACCGCCGACGGGACGAACAGCACCAGGGTGCCCAGCACCCGGCTCGGCACATAGTGCGGCCGGGTGGACAGCAGGGCGAAACCGATGAGCCAGGACACGAGCGCCGCACTGCCCACGATCAGCCAGGCCCGGGTCGCATCGGCCGTGAACGCCGTGAGCACCCCGAGCGCCATGCCCGCGGCCAGGGAGACCGCAGGACCCCCGCCCCTGCTGCCCACCCACATGCCGACCGCCGACACCGCCGCCAGCAGCGGGATCGACCAGGCCGGCATCTCGGCCGCCACGGTCGCCGCACCCACCGCGCCCAGGCCCACCGCCAGCAGCACGATCTCGCCGTCCCGGCCCGGCAACAGCATGGCCGCGACAATGGCGGTCCCCACCGCGGTCGCCACCGCGAGGACGATGCCCGCTTGGCTGTCGCCGTGCCGGGCCAGCCATTCCGCACTGGCCAGCGTCACCAGCACCAGCACCACGCCCGCCAGGATGGGGGCCAGCGGCAGCTCCGCCGAGAGCCGTTCCTCCGCCTCGCGCTTCCGATGGGTCAGGAACCCGAAGCCGACCAGGACCAGCGCCAGCAGGAGCATCCAGATGGGCAGCACATCGCCGGCGTGCCAGTGATCGCTCGCCGTCGTGTCGATGCCGCCGCCGATCCGCGACACCGGATTCACCGAACCGAGCAGCAGGCTGATCAGAACGCCCAGGGTCCAGCCGAAGGCGGGTAGCCGACGGTGCAGCACCGCCGCCCCCAGCGCGCCCAGGATCAGGCCGCCGGCCAGGGAATCGATGAAGTTCATGGTGGGCAGCGACGAATTCGGTTCGCCGGCATGGCCGAACACGTGATTGGCCAGCAGCACCAGCAGCCCGCCCAGCGTGGTCGCCCACGCTGCCACGGGGCTGCCCAGCGTGGTGATGAGCACCGCCGCGATCATGGCGATGAGCGCGCCCGCCGACACGGCGCGGGGCAGGGTGTAGGCCAGCAGGTCGCGCTGCAAGGCCGACGTCTCCGAGGTCCAGCCGAAGTCGATGGGCAGGGCCAGCGCCAGGCCGGCAACCGTTGCTGCGACCAGCGCCGTGATCGTCTCCGCGGCTACCTGATGCGACCTCACCAGGGCAAAATTACCGGTGATAGGCGGACCGATTGGTACGACTCGCCTACTTTGTACAGATTCGGCGCGCTACCGGCGCGCATGGCGAACGCGCCGCGAAACCATTGACACAGCAGACTAATCGGTCTCGTATGCCCTGGTGGGGAGCGTTCAGACGTAGCCGGACACGTTGCCGGGCGGAGTCGGCGATTCGCGCTGGGCGGCATACAGCCGCAGGGCCTCCACCTGGACCGGATCCAGCGAGGGCCGCACCGCCTTGCGCGCGGCCCCCACATCCGCGGCCGTCACCTCCCCGGCCTCGACATCGCGGCGCATGGCGGCGAGGGCGGCCTCGCGCAGCAGCGCCGAGCAGTCCGCCGCCGAGTAGCCCTCCAGCTCACGCGCCAGCCGCCGCAGATTGACGTCCTTGGCCAGCGGCACGGATTTGGCGGCGGTGCCCAGGATTTCGGCGCGGGCATCGGCATCCGGCGGCGGCACGAACACCAGGCGCTCCAGGCGCCCGGGACGGGTCAGGGCCGGATCGATGAGCTCGGGCCGGTTCGTCGCGCCGATCACGACCACATCCCGCAGCGGCTCGACACCGTCGAGTTCGGTCAGGAGCGCGGCGACAACGCGATCCGAGACGCCCGAATCGCTGGACTGCCCGCGCCGCGGCGCCAGCGCGTCCACCTCGTCCAGGAAGATCAGCGACGGCGCGGAATCCCGTGCGCGCTGGAACAATTCGCGCACCGCCCGCTCCGAGGAGCCGACCCACTTGTCCATCAGCTCCGCGCCCTTCACGGCGTGCACACTCAACTGCCCCGATCCCGCCAGCGCCCGCACCAGGAAGGTCTTGCCGCATCCCGGCGGCCCGTAGAGCAGCACTCCGCGCGGTGGCTCGATACCCAGCCGCTGGAACGAATCCGGATGCTTCAGCGGCCACAGCACGGCCTCGGTGAGGGCCTGCTTGGTCTCCGCCATGTCACCGACGTCGGCGAGGCTCAAACTGCCGATGGCCAGTTCCTCGGACCCGGAACGCGACAGTGGACGGATCACCTCCAGCGCACCGGCCAGATCCTCCTGCAGCAGCATCGGGTCCGACTGCTCGCGACTGGCCCGCGCGGCCGCCCGCAGGGCCGCTTCGCGGACCAGCGCTGTCAGGTCCGCCGCGACGAAACCCGGTGTCCGCGAGGAAATCTCATCGAGCTTCAGCCCATCGGTGGGGACATTGCGCAGCAGTTGCTCCAGCAGCGCCGCGCGCACCCCCGACGTGGGTAGCGGCAGTGACACCTCCCGATCGCACAGCTCCGGAGCACGCAGCCGCGGGTCGATACCCGCCGCATTCGACGTCGTGGCCAGCACCGCGACCGTCTCCTGCGCCACGGCGGCGCGCAACTGGTCGAGGATCAGCGTGGCCACCGGTTCGGCCGGCGTCGGCAGCAGCGCGTCGATATCGGTGATCAGCAGCACTCCGCCTGCGCCGGAACAGATTTCGGCCACCTTGTCGGACACGTCGCGCAGCCTGGGCCCGATGTCGGTCGCACCGACCGCCGGGCCGTCCAGCTCGACCAGCCGCCGCGATCCCGTCACGGCCCGCGCGAGTGTCGCCTTCCCGACGCCCGCCGGACCGGTGATCAGGACCCCCAGATGCGAGGACGCTCCGAGTTTCTTCAGCAGGTCCGGCTCGTCCAGTGCCAGGCTCAGCCACTCCCGCAGCTTCGCGGCCTGGGTCTGGACCCCGGCCAGATCGGCCACCGCCACCACCGACGGCGGTGGCGACGCCGGAGCGCTGACCCGGAGGTCGGTGCGGGTATCCGTGTCGTCCAGGGGAGCCGCGGGCAGGTCCGTCTCGGCGACGCCGAAACCCCAGCCCACCGCGCTGTTGGTACTGACGACCACCGGGCCGGGCTGCGGATCGACGGCCGTCACCCGCAGCAGCTCCGAGGTCCAGGCGATATTGAGGGCTCTCGAAAGCTGCTGGGCCACACCGGATCGGCTGGCCCCGGGTTTGAGATCCATCGGGCGCAGCGAGACGGCGTCCTGGATCGACACCACCTTGCCCTGCAGGGCATGCCGCAGTGTCGTCTCGTCGATGGCGCGCATGACGTCCGGCGAGCCCGTGACCGAAATCCGGGTGGCCCGGCGCGGAATCACCTTCGCGATGGTCACTTTCGAGCCCGCCGCGATGTGCGCGTTCGACATCGTCACCTCGTCGAGCAGCGCCTCGCCGCGCCCGACGGGTTTGCCCTTCACCGGTGTCGCCACCAACGCCGAGGTCTGTCTGCCGCCGGCGATCGAGATCACGTCCCACGGATTCACGCCCAGCAGCGCCAGCGAGTCCGGATGCAATCGGACCACCCCCCGCCGATCGTCGGCGGGGGAGGTGTTCAGGCGAGCGGTGAACTGGAAACCCGGCTGTGAGTCGGTCACGCCGTCAATTCTGCCCGGGCCGGCCGGCCGCCGACGGCAGCGTCGGCGAATCGCGGCCCGGCCGTTGGTTTCAGCGCCCGGGGCGGTTCGACACCCGGTCGCGCTGACCCGGGCGGCGCAGGCGCAGCCGTGCCGTGGACACCGACACCCGCGGCACCCGCCCGGCCAGCGGGCGCTGGCGGCGCTGCGCCTTGCGCTGGGCGCGGCGCTCGGCCGGCTTGTGGTTCCAGGTCTCGGGCCGGGCCGCCACCCAGCGCGCGGAGTGCACCGCGAACGGGATGTGGCCGAGGTACAGCACGACCAGCGCCATCATCAGGATGAGCGGGTAGGTGACCAGCAGCGCGGCGGCCAGCGCGACCAGCACCAGCAGGATGGGCGCGGTGCGCGGGGGCACCGACACCGACTTGACGGCCAGGGTGGGCAGCGTGCTCACGCACAACAGGCCGGTCAGCACCGTCCACACCGCCACCACCGGGAAGCTCACCCACCAGCCGTCGCCGAACTGCTCGGACAGCGCGATGGGCGTCAGCACGATGAGCGCGCCCGCCGGGGCGGGCACGCCGGTGAAGTACTCACGCTGCCAGTCCGGGCGGTTGTCGTCGTCCATCAGGGTGTTGAAGCGGGCCAGCCGCAACACCATGCAGACGGCGAACATCAGCGCCAGGATCCAGCCGATGCTGTCGGCGTGCAGGAAGGTCACGTACAGCACCAGGGCGGGCGTGACGCCGAACGCGATGGCGTCCGACAGCGAATCCAGCTCCGCGCCCATCTTGGTGGTGGCATCCAGCATGCGGGCGATGCGCCCGTCCAGCATGTCGAAGACCGCGGCCGCGCCGACCAGCGCCAGCGCGATCCCCAGCTTGCCTTCCATGCCGAACTTCACCGCGGACAGGCCCGAGCACAGTCCCAGGATGGTCACCATGCTCGGCAGCAGTCGGATGGTGCGGTTACGGCGACGCCCGTTCGGTTCGGGCGCGAGTTGTTCCATCATGAATCCAGTTCGGCCAGCACCGTTTCCGCACCGATGGTGCGCTGCCCCGGGGTGACCAGCAGCCTGGTCCCGGCCGGGAAGTAGGTATCCACGCGCGAACCGAACCGGATCAGGCCGTAGGTGTCACCGATGTTCAGCTTGTCGCCGGCCTCGGCCTCGCAGATGATGCGGCGCGCCAGCAGCCCGGCGATCTGCACCACCACCACGCGCTGCCCGGAGGCGGTCTCGATGACCATGCTGTTGCGCTCGTTGCGGTCGCTGGCCTCGGGCAGATCGGCGGAGACGAACTTGCCCTTCTGGTAGGCGACCTGTTCCACCAGGCCACTCACCGGCACCCGCTGCACGTGCACGTCCAGCACCGACAGGAAGATGCTCACCCGCGGCAGCGGTGCGTCGCCCAGGCCGAGTTCGGCCGGCGGCACCGCGGTGTCGACCAGGGCGACCTCGCCGTCGGCGGGGGCCACCACGACACCGGGGCGGTTCGGCGGCACCCGGTGCGGGTGCCGGAAGAATCCGGCGCAGGCCGCCGCCGCCAGCAAACCGGTGCGGCGCAGCCACTTCCGCCGATAGCCGAGGGTGGCCACCGCCAGCGGTGCGGCCACGAACGGCAGACCTGCCGGATGCAGCGGCGGAACGGCTTTGCGGACCAGGTCGGCGACGTGGCCGAGGCCGGTCTGTTCCGGAGTGCCGGGCGGGGTGGGTCGGCGGGCCACAGGCTCCTCTTTCATGCGCGGATAGATACGGTCAGGGACCGCGATCACACGATACGTGAAGTGGGTTCGACGCTCGCGTTCTCGGTGACCGAACACCCGCGGCCGGGCCTCCCGGATCGGAGGTGCGCCGCCCGGCATTGACCCCTCGATTGTGATCAGTAGCACTGGCATGAGAGGCTATCGCGATTAAGATGAGGGAGCCTCATGTCTGCGGCATTGTGGGTCCGCGGGGGGTGAGGAACCCGATGAAGGTCACGTTCGACGCGCGGTACGCAGTACATAGGAGAGAACCAATGTCTGCTCGAATTGCTTCGATCAACGGGGCAGAGCACACGGCCATGCTCGGGCTCGGTGTGTACCGGCCGGAGCGAATCGTCACCAATGACGAGGTGGCGGGGCCGATAGATTCCAGTGACGAGTGGATCCGGACACGTTCCGGCATCCGCAACAGACGCTTCGCCTCTCCCGAGGAGACGATCGTCAGCATGAGCGCCGCGGCTGCCCGCGACGCCATCGAAGCAGCGGAGATCGACGCGGATCAGATCGATTGCGTCATCGTCGCAACGTCCACCTGGCTACTGCTCACGCCCGCCGCGGGCCCGCAGATCGCCACTGCGCTCGGTCTGAACAATGTGGCCGCCTTCGATGTCTCGGCCGGTTGCGCCGGCTTCTGCCACGGGGTCGCCATGGCGTCGGATCTGGTGAAGGGCGGCACCGCCCGGCACGTGCTGGTCATCGGCGTGGAAAAGCTCACGGACACGGTCAATCCGAGGGATCGTGGCACCGCCTTCCTCTTCGCCGACGGCGCCGGCGCGGTGGTGATCGGCCCCTCCAGCGAACCGGGCATCGGCCCGACCGTCTGGGGATCGGACGGCACCCAGCACCACGCCATCCGCCAGGACAAGGACTGGCTGCAGTTCTTCAACGAGATCGACGAGAAGGGCCTCGATGCTGTCCGGCCCTACCTCGCCATGGAAGGAACAGCTGTCTTCCGTTGGGCCGCACACTCTTTGGAGCAGGTGTGCCGCGAGGCCATCGAGCGGGCGGGCCTGACCACGGACGATCTGGACGCGATGGTCCCGCATCAGGCCAACGGTCGCATCATCGAGATCATGGCGCGGGTGCTGAAGCTCCCCGAGCGGTGCGCCCTGGCCAATGACATCGAGGAGGCCGGCAATACCTCGGCGGCTTCGATCCCGCTGGCCATGGAGGCCATGATGCGCGCGGGCGACGCCAAACCCGGCGGTACCGCACTGCTCATCGCCTTCGGTGCGGGGTTGTCCTGGGCGGCGCAGGTGGCCCAGCTGCCGAACTGGAAGTGAGCGCCGCTGCGCGCTGCCACCAGGCGGCGCGCAGCGGACGAGCTATCCCATATCCCAGTCGACGGTCACGGTGAATGTGACCGTCTGCTGGCCTGGTTCGAGGGTGATGTTGGGTGCCGCGCCCGGGGCGGTGTCCCGGTACTTCGGCGTCGGCGTTGTGCCGCTGCCGTTTTCGCTGATGGTCTTGACCGTCTTCAGTTTCAGCCCGGACAGGCCGGCGTACTGCTCGGCGCGGCTCTTGGCGTCGTCGAAGGCTCGCGCGCGGGCGTCGGACAGCAGCTTGGTGTTGTCCTCCAGCCCGAAGGCCACCGAGTTGATGCGGGTGTCGTTGCCGCCCGCCTGCACCGCCGCCGACAGGATGCCCGAGGCCTTCGGCAGGTCCCGCACGGCCACGTGCATGGTGTTGGTGGCGCGATAGCCGGTGATGTTGTGGCCGTCGGTGCCGTAGGTGGGCTGCACGGACAGGTCGCTGGTCTTGATGTCCTCGCGCTTGGCCCCGGCCGTGACCATGGCGTCGGTGATCGCCTTGGCCTTGTCGCCGGCCTGGTTCACGGCCGCGGACACGTCGGCCGCGCTCACCTCGGTGCCCAGATCGGCATTGAGCACATCCGGTGTGCCCTGGACCTTTCCGGTACCGGTGACGGTGACCGTGCGGTCGCCGGAGGAGTCGGAGCTGCCGCAGCCGGTGAGTACGAGCGCCACACCGGCCGTGGCGGCGCAGAGCGCTGTCAGTCGTCGCATAGGCCGAACCTACGCTCAGCGCTCCACGGTTTGCTTGATCTTCCCGAGGGTCACCTGCATGCCGTCCTCGAGCGCGCCTTCGAAGGGCTGCTCACCGCCGAAGACGTTGTCGATGGTGAACTGCAGCCACCGGGGCAGCTTGCCGCTGGGGACGTCGCGCCGCTGGACCAGCTTGGTGCCGCCGTCGGCGGTGGGCTCGAGGGTGTAGCTCCAGATGGTCCGGTTCTCGTTCATGCGGAAGGCGATCGCGCGATTCGGCTCGAATCGCACCACCCGGGAGGTGGTCGGGTAGATGTAGCCCTTGGCCTTGTTGAGGTTCACCGTCCAGGTGCCGGTGTGCACTACGCGACCCAGCGGCTGCATGCGCAGGGTCTGCGGGCTGAACTCGGGAATGCGCTTGAGGTCGGCGACAACGCTCCAGACCCGCTCGGGTGCTGCCGCGATATCGATGCTGGCTTCGAGAGTTTTCGGCAACGCTGCCTCCGGGGACGTAACGATCGGTACCACGCATCCTAGTTCGGGTGGCGTGGATCACCTCGGCTCCGTGGTGTGGATCACCACACCCACCTGCACGTATGGGCATGTGCCGCCGGTTCATTCCGCGATTGAAAATCAACTAGATCACATTCTGGAGGTGTTGATGTCCGAAATGTAATGCTCGGCGCACAATGTCGATAGACGAAGCAACAGACACTGCCACCAGCTTTCCGATTGGGAAACGTGAGGTGATCGGCCGTGAACCTGCGTTCGCTCCTGCATCTCGAGACCAAGACGGTCCCACTCCTCCCCGCTGAAGAGTCCGGTACCGATGCGGAGTCCCCGACGCTTGACAAATCGACGAAACGCTTCCGCCGCAAGGCCAACGGCGACCTCGAAGAGCGACTCGAGCGATTGCTCACCCCTACCGAGATGGATTTCATTGAGCATCACCGGATTTGAATCGGTGTGCCCAGGATGTTCGAGCAAGGACGCAGGTCTGTTCCGCCTGACGCGAACATGGCACGGTCTGGCCTTCGCGGTCTTGCCTCGTCAGCCCATACTCGTTAGGTGACTTCACCAGCTGCCGCGAAGCCGGCCATCCTCAGCGTCGACGACGATCCTGGCGTCTCGCGCGCGGTCGTGCGGGACCTGCGCCGCCGGTACGGGGCGGACTACCGGATTCTGCGGGCGGAGTCCGGCGCCGATGCGCTCGAGGCCCTTCGCGAGATGAAACTGCGCGGCCACCCGGTCGCGGTGATCATCGCCGACTACCGGATGCCCGGGATGAACGGCGTCGAATTCCTCGAGCAGGCCATGGACCTGCACCCGTACGCGCGCCGCGTGCTGCTGACCGCCTACGCGGACACCAATGCCGCCATCGAGGCCATCAATGTGGTCGACCTGGACCACTACCTGCTCAAGCCGTGGGATCCGCCGGAGGAGAAGCTCTACCCGGTCGTCGACGCCCTGCTGGAGGCCTGGCGCGGGGACGAGCACAAGCCGGTGACCGAGACCAAGGTGGTGGGCCACCGCTGGTCGGCCCGCTGCTCGGAGGTGCGGGAGTTCCTGGCGCGCAACCAGTTGCCGTATCGCTGGTACCAGGTGGACGAGCCGGAGGGGGCGCGGCTGCTGACCGCGGCCAATGCCACCGAGGACCAGTGTCCGGTCATCATCAACCCCAGCGGCGAAGTGCTGATCATGCCCACCGACGCGCAATTGGCCGAGGGCGTGGGCCTGAACACCGACGCCTCCAGCGACTTCTACGACCTGATCGTGGTCGGCGGCGGCCCGGCCGGTCTCGGCGCGGCGGTTTACGGCGCGTCGGAGGGTCTGCGCACCGTGCTGGTGGAACGCACCGCCACCGGCGGCCAGGCCGGGCAGAGTTCCCGCATCGAGAACTACCTGGGCTTCCCCGACGGCCTCTCCGGCGCGCAGCTGGCCGACCGGGCTCGCCGGCAGGCCGTGAAATTCGGGGCCGAGTTGATCACCGCGCGGGAGGTGGTGGCCCTCGAGGCCTGCGGTTCCGCGCGCGTGGTGCGGTTCGCCGACGGTGGCAGCATCGCGGCGCACTCGGTGCTCATCGCCACCGGCGTCAACTACCGCCACCACCCGGCCCCCGGTGTGGACGACTTCACCGGCCGCGGCGTCTACTACGGCTCGGCCATGACCGAGGCCAGCGACTGCGCCGACAAGGACGTCTACATCGTCGGTGGCGCGAACTCGGCGGGCCAGGCGGCGGTGTTCCTGTCCCGGCGGGCCCGGACCGTGCACCTCGTGGTGCGCGGGCCGTCGCTGGAAGCGTCCATGTCGCACTACCTGATTCAGCAGATCGCGCAGATCCCGAACATCAAGGTGCACACCCGTACCGAGGTGGTGTCCGCCGATGGCGACGACCACCTGGAATGGATCGTGCTGCGCAACAACGAGGCCGGCACGGAAGAAAAGGTGGACGCCGAGCGTTTGTTCTTGTTCATCGGTGCGGCGCCGGAAACCGACTGGCTCGAAGGCACCGTCAAGCGCGACGACAAGGGCTATGTGCTGGCCGGACCGGACCTCATGGTCGAGGGCGAACGGCCCGGGGGCTGGGAGCTACCTCGTCCCCCCCAGCATCTGGAGACCAGCGTGCCCGGCGTGTTCGTGGCCGGCGACGTGCGGTCGGAATCGGCGAAGCGGGTGGCCTCCGCGGTCGGCGAGGGCGCGATGGCCGTCATGCTGGTGCACCGCTGGCTCGCGAAACAGTAGGAGTAGGTGAATGGGTAACACCCGATTGATCTGCGACCCGAACGAACTGCGGCAGCTGTTCCTGTTCGAGAAGCTTGACGACGATCAGCTGGCCTGGCTGTGCAAGGACGGCCGGGTCGAAATGTTCGAGCCCGGAATGGTTTTCCGCGAGGGCGACCCGGCCACCTGCTTCTACGTCCTGATGGACGGCGAGGTGCGGCTGACCAAGATGTCGGGCGGCGAGGAGATCGAGCTCGTCCGCACCGAGCACGTCGGCTCCTACTCGGGCGCGTGGACGGCCTACATGGGCGACAAGGTCGAACAGACCTATACCGCGTCGTTCTACGTGACCCGGCCGTCGAAGTTCTTCGTGCTGGACGCCGGCACCTTCGCGAAGATGATGCAGGAATGGTTCCCGATGGCACTGCACCTGCTGGAGGGCGTCTTCTTCGGCAACCGCAATGCCAATGAGCGCATCGGCCAGCGGGAACGGCTGCTGGCGCTGGGTTCCCTCTCGGCGGGCCTCACCCACGAGCTGAACAATCCGGCCGCCGCCGCGGTGCGTGCCACCTCCTCGTTGCGCGAGCGGGTCGCGGGCATGCGGCACAAGCTGAAGATGATGGCGCACGGCAAGTTCAACTCCGAGACCCTGGAGGCGTTGGCCCAGCTGCAGGAGGAGGCGGCCGCCCAGGTCGCCAAGGCCCCGACCCTGACGCCGCTGGAGGCCGCCGACCGCGAGGACGAGCTGGGCGACTGGCTTGAGGACCACGGCGTCGCCAACGGCTGGGACATCGCGCCGAACTTCGTGCAGGCGGGATTCGACATCGACTGGATGGAGAAGGTGCACGGCACCCTGTCCGGTTGCGGCGCCGATGTTTTCGAGGCGGCCATGCGCTGGCTCAACTACACGGTCGAGACCGAGCTGCTGATGAACGAGATCACCGACTCGACCAACCGCATCTCCTCGCTGGTGAACGCGGCCAAGCAGTACTCGCAGATGGACCGGGCCCCGTTCCAGGTGGTGGACCTGCACGAACTGCTGGACAGCACGCTGGTCATGCTGGCCCGCAAGATCGGCGACGACATCGTGGTGGTCAAGGAATACGATCTGGCGCTGCCGCCGGTGCCGTGCTACGCCGCCGAGCTCAACCAGGTGTGGACCAATCTGATCGACAACGCGGTCTCCGCCATGTCCGGGCGCGGCACCCTCACCGTCCGCACCTATCGTGAGAACGACTGCGCCGCAGTGGAAATCGGCGATACCGGGCCCGGCATCCCGGAGGAGATCCGCACCCGCATCTTCGAACCGTTCTTCACCACCAAACCGGTCGGCGAGGGCACCGGGCTCGGGCTGGACATCTCGTTCCGGATCGTGGTGAACAAGCACCACGGCGACATCCGGGTCGAATCCGAGCCCGGGAATACGCGTTTCATCGTCCGACTGCCGCTCGAGGCAGCCGCTCCCGACGCAGCGCAGTCCACTCTCGAAGCAGCGCAGTAAACGACGGAAGGCAACTGATGACCCAACAGATCGAAGGCATCGACCCCAGCATCGCGCCCAGCGGATCCGGTTGCGTCGAATGCGATGCCGCCGGCGGCTGGTGGGTGCACCTGCGCCGGTGCGCGCAGTGCGGGCACATCGGCTGCTGCGACATGTCGCCGAACCAGCACGGCACCAAGCACTTCGAGAGCACCGGGCACCCCTTCATCCAGAGCTTCGAGCCGGGTGAGGACTGGTACTACAACTTCGAGAACAAGGAGATGTACGAGGGCGGCCCGGAACTCGCGCCGCCGCACGCGCATCCGCTGGACCAGCCGGTGCCCGGCCCGCGCGGCCGGGTGCCCGCGGACTGGCAGCAGCATCTGCACTGACGAAAACCGCGGGCCGGAACTTTTTCTACCGGGAGTCGCCGGGGCCGGGTACGCTGCTGCGAGCGCCGGGCCGGTCCGGTGCTGGCACTCTCGGAAAGTTCGGAAAGCAGGGTATGAAGCGTCTTTCGATCGTCGCCCTCGCCGCCGGTGCGATGGCGTTGACTCTCGCCGGTTGTGGTTCGGACAAATCCAGTGATACGAACGGCCTGAAGCAGGCCGGGACCACCACTGCGGCCAGAACCACCAGCGCGGGCGCTTCCACCACCACCACCGTCGCCGCCCCGGTGCAACCGCCCGCCGAGGCGCCCACCAGCGCCACCGCGGCCAAGAAGACGGCCGCGCCCGCCGGCGCCCAGACCACCTGCGGTGACTTCCGCGACCTCACCGAGGACGTCGAGAAGCAGGTGATCGACCAGGTCCTGGCCGCCAATCCGGGGTCGTTCCTGGACGGCAGCCCGAACGTGGCGCTGGGTACCGCCAAACTGGCCTGCCTGGCCTCGGCGTATGCGAATACGCCGGTCGCGGTGGCGATCCGGGTGGCGCCCAAGTAGTTTCGCGCCGATTCCCGGCCGGGCGGCCGTTGCCTCCTCGGCGGGCGCGGACCGCACCCCGGTGACGGGTGGTCACCGCGGTGGCCCGCGGCGGCAGGCGTATCGTCCTCAAACGATTGCGTAGGACGAGAACTGGGGCACCGATGGACGCGAACGGGCTGGCCGAATTCGAACGGCATCGGCCGCGCCTGTTCGCGCTCGCCTACCGGATGCTCGGCTCCGCCGCCGAAGCCGAGGACGCCGTGCAGGAGACCTACCTGCGCTGGGACGGCACCGATCGCGCCGGAATCCGCTCCCCCGAGGCCTGGTTGACCACCATCCTGGTGAACCTCTGCCGCACCTGGCTGGATTCGGCCCGCGCCCGCCGCGAGACCTACGTCGGCCCCTGGCTGCCCGAACCGGTCCCGACCGGGCACGGCGAACTCGGTCCGCTGGAATCGGCGGAACAGCGCGAACTGGTGTCGATCGCCTTCCTGACGCTGGCGGAGCGGCTCAGCCCCACCGAGCGCGCCGTCTTCGTCCTGCGCGAGGCCTTCGGCTACGCGCACCGCGAGATCGCCGACATGCTCGAACTCACCGAGGCCAATGCACAGCAGGTGTACCGCCGCGCCACCCGCCGCGTGCACGAGGAGCGCCCGCGTTTCGAACCCGCCCCGGCGCATGCGCGCGACCTCGTCGAAAAGTTCCTCAGCGCAGCGCAATCCGGTGATCTGGCCGCGCTCGAGGCCATGTTCACCGCCGATATCGTCGCCGTCGCCGATGGCGGCGCGAAGGTCCACGCGGCCAAGCGGCCCATCGTCGGCGCCGCGAACGTGGCCCGCTACCTGGTGGGTCTGTTCAAGAAGATGCCGGGTCTCACCTTCGCGGTCGAGGAGATCAATGCCGCGCCGGCGTTCGTGGCCCGGCTGGCGGGGACCGTGATGGGTACCGTGTCCGCCGAGTTCGACGGCCCTTCGATCGCCTCGCTCCAGCTCGTGGTGAACCCGGACAAGCTGGCCTATCTCGTGCGTGCCGAGCAGCGACTCACCGGCGAAACCGCCGGATAGCGGCTATTTCCGCGCCCGCGAATTCGCAGGTGACGCAGGACACGCCCGGAATCTGTCAGGGATCGCGGGACTGTCCGGTCTAGAGGGTGTCGGCCACCGAGCGGGGGCCGGGTAAGGAGCACTCTCATGACCGGGCAGCATCGAATCGTCGTACTGGGCGCGGGTTATGCGGGGCTGGCCGCGGCACGGCAGGCGGTGAAGGCGAAGGGCGCGCGGGTCACCGTGATCGACCTGCACACCGAATTCGTCGACCGGGTGCGGCTGCATCAGGTCGCCGCCGGTCAGGACGTGCCGCGCTGGGAACTGCGGAAGACCCTGGAGGCCAAGGGCATCGAGTTCGTCGCCGGCCGCGCGGAACGGATCGACACCGCGGCCCGCCGCGTCGAACTGGCCTCCGGCGGAGTCGTCGAATACGACTCGCTGATCTACGCCCTCGGCAGCCGGGCCGACCTGGGCATGGTGCCCGGCGCCGCCGAATTCGCCCACACCGTGGCTACTTCCGAGGATGTGCGCCGGATCCCCGCGCTCACCGGCCGGGTCGCCGTGGTGGGTGGCGGCCCCACCGGCATCGAGACCGCCACCGAACTCGCCGAATCCCGGCCCGACCTCGAGGTCCTGCTGGTGAGCGCCGACGAACCGGGAGGCTGGCTGATCCCCAAGGCGGCCGCGCACATTCGCGCCGTCCTGGACCGCCTCGGTGTCCGCGTGCACGTCGCCAAGGTGGCGGCGGTGACCGCGGCCGGACTCGAGCTGGTCGACGGCGAGCGCATCGACGCCGAAACCGTGCTCTGGACAACGGGTTTCACCGTGCCAGAGGTGGCGGCCCGCTCCGGCCTGCCGGTGGACGCGCGCGACCGCGTCGTGGTCGACGAGCAGCTGCGGGTGCAGGGCATCCCGGAGGTGTACGCGGTCGGTGACGCGGCGGTCATGCACGGGCACAACGGCCGCGAGGCGCGGATGTCCTGCCAGGCCGCGCAGCCCGCGGGCAAGTACATCGGTGCGGCGGTGGCCGCCCGGGTGCGCGGGAAGACGCCGGCGCCCTATCGGGTCCGTTTCGTGCTGACCTGCGTCAGCCTGGGTCGTCGCGACGGTGTCGTCCAGTTCATGCACGCCGACGACTCGAATGGCCGCACGGTGCTGACCGGTCGCACGGCGGCCTGGATCAAGGAGCAGATCGTGCGGGCCGTGGGCCGGGCGGCGAAGCTCTGAGCCCACGCCCGGGCTAGCGTCAACTTAGGGTTGACCATTGCGGAGTGGTCAACCTACAGTTGACGCATGACGAACTCCATCCGCCTCGACGATCTGATCGACGGCATCAAGAAGGCCCGGCCCGGCGACGTCCTCGAACAGCTCTCCGACGCCGTGGTCCTCGGCAACCACATCGGCGAGGTGGCCGACCATCTGATCGGCCACTTCGTCGACCAGGCCCGCCGCTCCGGCGCGTCCTGGACCGATATCGGCCAGAGCATGGGCGTGACCAAGCAGGCCGCTCAGAAGCGCTTCGTCCCCAAGGCGCCCGCCGACCCGGGCCAGGTCGCCGCCCTCGACCCCAATGCCGGGTTCGCCCGCTTCACCCAGCGCGCCCGCCACGTGGTGATGGCCGCCCAGGAGGAGGCCCGGGCCGTCGGCAATCTCGAAACCCGTCCCGAGCATCTGATCCTGGGCCTGCTGGCCGAGCCGGAATCCCTCGCGGTGAAGGTCATCGAGGCCAAGGGCGTCTCGGGCGACGCCGTCCGCCGGGTGGCCACGGCCGCCCTCCCCGCCGCCACCGGCGAACCGGTGCCCGCGCTCATCCCGTTCGACGCACAGGCCCGCAAGGCCCTCGAGCTGACCTTCCGCGAGGCCTTGCGACTGGGTCACAACTACATCGGCACCGAGCACCTGCTGCTCGCCCTGCTGGACCAGGAGAACGGCGCGGGCATCCTGTCCGGCCTGGGTCTGGACAAGGACTCGGTGCAGGCCGATATCGCGGACCTGCTGAGCTCGCTGCCGGTGCCCGGCGTCACGGCACCCGCCCCCGACACGCAGTAGTCGGCGTGTCGCTCCACCATGCTGCCGACCTGGTGATGTAGGGCTCGCGATCATCCCCGCGTCACCGGGTCCCCTGGTGTGCATGATGCGGCAGATACGATTGTGGAATGGCGGGCGACGAGGGTTCCGACCTAGTTGCGGGGGAAAAGCGCGCCGATCTGCTGCGCGCGCTCAGTTATGTCTCCACCGAGGACACGCCGGACGGCGGCTACATCGTGAACGGAGACCTCCCACCCGAGGTCGCGCCACCGTTCATCCGGGCCATCATGCGAATCGAAGCCGAACTCCTCCTCCAGGATGCCGAACTCGTCACCGTCGAACACGGCGAGCCGCGGACTCCGGAGGAACGTCGTACCGACGCCCTGATCGCCCTGCTGCTGCGCGTAGACGACCGCTCCCACTTCTCGTAGTCCTCGTGGGATCCGGGCCGCCGAGAGGACTCGTGCGGCCATCTCCCCAACCTTGCACTCGTCTATGGCGAGTGCTAAAAAGGGATTTGGCACTCCGCACCTGCGAGTGCTAGGTCGGAAACGGTGAGACCGGGCTGTATTTGACCAAATGAGCCGGGTCGTCCGTCGCGGGCACCGAACCTGACCAGATCATGCCAATCCCCTGATCTGGAGGATCTCAACGCAATGGCCAAGACAATTGCGTACGACGAAGAGGCTCGCCGCGGACTCGAGCGTGGCCTGAACAGCCTCGCCGACGCTGTCAAGGTGACCCTGGGCCCCAAGGGCCGCAACGTGGTGCTGGAGAAGAAGTGGGGCGCCCCCACCATCACCAACGACGGTGTCTCCATCGCCAAGGAAATCGAGCTCGAGGACCCGTACGAGAAGATCGGCGCGGAGCTCGTCAAGGAAGTTGCGAAGAAGACCGACGACGTCGCGGGTGACGGCACCACCACCGCCACCGTGCTGGCCCAGGCGCTGGTCCGTGAGGGCCTGCGCAACGTGGCCGCCGGCGCCAACCCGCTCGGCCTGAAGCGCGGCATCGAGAAGGCCGTCGAGGCCGTCACCGCCAAGCTGCTCGACACCGCCAAGGAGGTCGAGACCAAGGAGCAGATCGCTGCCACCGCCGGTATCTCGGCGGGCGACTCGTCCATCGGTGAGCTGATCGCCGAGGCCATGGACAAGGTCGGCAAGGAAGGCGTCATCACCGTCGAGGAGAGCAACACCTTCGGCCTCCAGCTGGAGCTGACCGAGGGCATGCGCTTCGACAAGGGCTACATCTCCGGTTACTTCGTGACCGACCCGGAGCGTCAGGAAGCGGTCCTCGAGGACCCGTACATCCTGCTCGTCGGCTCGAAGATCTCGACCGTCAAGGACCTGCTGCCGCTGCTGGAGAAGGTCATCCAGGCCGGCAAGCCGCTGCTGATCATCGCCGAGGACGTCGAGGGCGAGGCCCTGTCGACCCTGGTCGTCAACAAGATCCGTGGCACCTTCAAGTCCATCGCCGTCAAGGCCCCGGGCTTCGGTGACCGCCGCAAGGCCATGCTGGCCGACATCGCCATCCTGACCGGTGGCGAGGTCATCAGCGAAGAGGTCGGCCTCTCCCTGGAGACCGCCGGTCTGGAGCTGCTGGGCACCGCCCGCAAGGTCGTCATCACCAAGGACGAGACCACCATCGTCGAGGGCGCGGGCGACCCGGAGGCCATCAAGGGCCGTGTCGCGCAGATCCGCACCGAGATCGAGAACTCGGACTCGGACTACGACCGTGAGAAGCTGCAGGAGCGCCTGGCCAAGCTGGCCGGCGGTGTTGCCGTGATCAAGGCCGGCGCCGCGACCGAGGTCGAGCTCAAGGAGCGCAAGCACCGCATCGAGGACGCCGTCCGCAACGCGAAGGCTGCCGTCGAAGAGGGCATCGTCGCCGGTGGTGGCGTGGCGCTGCTGCAGGCCGCCCCGGCCCTGGACGCCCTGTCCCTGTCGGGTGACGAGGCCACCGGCGCGAACATCGTCCGCGTCGCGCTGTCCGCCCCGCTGAAGCAGATCGCCTTCAACGCCGGCCTGGAGCCGGGCGTTGTCGCCGAGAAGGTCTCGAACCTCCCGGCGGGCCACGGCCTGAACGCCGAGTCCGGCGAGTACGTCGACCTGCTGGCCGCCGGCGTTGCCGACCCGGTCAAGGTCACCCGCTCGGCCCTGCAGAACGCGGCCTCCATCGCGGCCCTGTTCCTGACCACCGAGGCCGTCGTCGCCGACAAGCCGGAGAAGGCCGCCCCCGCGGGCGACCCGACCGGCGGCATGGGCGGCATGGACTTCTGAGTCCTGCCTTCCGGCAACACATCTGAAGAACGAGGGCCCGGCCACCGGACGGTGGCCGGGCCCTCGGCCATGTGCGGGGAAGGGGGCGGCGATCGGCACGCGGTGGCCGGGCCCAGGCGTGTGATGGTGGCGCACAGGCCGATTCGCTTGTGCCGGATCAGCTTTCGGCGGGGAGGCCGACGAGGTCGGCCATGAGGTTCATGTGGTGGGTGAAGTAGTCGGCGACGGCTTCGATGGTGCCGTCGAGGCGGCCGAAGATCTCGAAGGTGATCAGGCCGAAAAGCTGTGTCCAGGCCAGGAATACGCGGTCGAGGACTTCTTCGGGGAGGTCGGACGACTGCTCTTCGATGAGGGTGCGCAGGTCCGCGCGTACCGGGGCGGGGAGGGGAGTGGGCAGGGGTGCGGGGTGGAGGCGGTCGGCGGTCGCGGCGTGGGCGGCGATGCCGGCGAGCAGCATGACGACGGTGGCGGCGGGGCCGACAGTGTCCTTGGGAGCGTCGTAGCCGGGGATGGGGCTGCCGTAGAGGAGCCCGTATTCGGTGGGGTTGGCGACGGCCCAGTCCCGGACCGATGCGCACACCGAAAGCCATTGTGCGCGTTCGTTGTTCGCGGGGGCGTTGGCCTGGGCCGCGGTGGCGGCCGCGCCGAGGGATCGGTAGCTGTCCAGGATGAGGGCGGTCAGCAGGTCGTCGCGGCTGGGGAAGTAGCGGTAGAGCGCGGAGGCGACGATCCCCATGTCGCGGGCGACGCCGCGCAGGGACAGGTTCGCGCCGTCGGTGGCCAGCCGCTTGCGCGCGGTGGCCTTGATCTCTTCGATCATTTCGGTGCGGACGCGGGCACGCAGGGATCCGGCGGACATATCCGCAGTGTAGAGAACAGGCAACCGTTCGGAGAACGGCAGGCGTATGAGAGAACAGTGTTCTTGACGGGAAACGGTGTGCGCTTCTACCGTCGACAGGGCGAGAACAGTGTTCTCGACTTATCCACATCCGACAGGATCGAGGACCCCATGTCCCTGCACGTCGTTATCGGAGCGGGCCCGGTGGGCACGGCCACCGCGCGACTGCTCGCCGCGCGAGGTGACCATGTCCGCATCGTCACCCGTGGCGGCTCCGGCCCCGGCCACCCGAATATCGAGCGCATCGCCGCCGACGCCGCCGACCCGGCAGCCCTGCTGACCCACTGCGCGGACGCCACCGCCCTGTACCAGTGCGCCCAGCCCGCGTATCACCGCTGGCCGCAGGATTTCCCACCCCTGCATCGCGCCGTCCTGACCGCCGCCGAGCTTTCCGGTGCGGCCCTGATCACCGTCGGAAACCTGTACGGCTACGGCGAATTCGACGGTCCGGTCACCGAATCGCATCCGCTGCGGCCGAATTCGGTGAAGGGCCGGGTGCGCGCGGACATGTGGTCCGAGCAGCTCGCCGCCCACCGGGCCGGTCGCATTCGCACCGCCGAGGTGCGCGGCTCGGACTACCTCGGCCCGAACGCGACCTCGGCCTTCAGCGTGCTGGTGCTGCCCGCGGTGCTCGCGGGCAAGCGCGCCCTGGTCCCGGCGGACCCGGACGCCCCGCACAGCTGGACCGCCACCGAGGACGTGGCCCGCCTGCTGGTCGCCGTCGCGGATGACGAAACCGCCTGGGGCCGAGCCTGGCACGTCCCGACGCCGCCACCGCTGTCGGTCCGCGCCCTGGCCGATCTGACCGCGTCGCTGGCCGGCGCGCCGTCGGCCCGGGTCGGCCGCATGCCCGCCGCCCTGCTCTGGGCGGTCGGCCTGTTCGTACCCGATGCCCGCGAAATGCGGGAACTGCGTTACCAATTCGACCGCCCTTTCGTCCTGGACTCCAGCGCCGCGACCATGCACTTCGGCCTCGACCCGACGCCGCTCGCGGATGCCGTCCGCGCCACCCTGGACGCCCGGCCCGCCGTGCACCCGTGAAGGAAGCCCGTCATGTCCACCCTCACGAAATCCTCCACCGGCAGGACGGCGCTGCTGCCGCGGGTTCCGATCGTCGTGGCAGTCGTGTGCATGAATGCCGGGTTCGCGGGTTTGGGCGCGGTATTCGACTATCCGCGTGTCCTGTCCCGTCCCAGCGCGGAGGTGCTGGCGTTGTTCCGGGCGCACGAGTCCGCGGTGGTCGCGTGGTTCTCCGTGCTCGCGCTCGGCGCGCTGCTGCTCGTTCCGATCGCGCTGCTGGCCGGTCGCCGCGATGATTCGGCGCGCATGCGCTGGGCGGTGCGTGCCGGGGTCGCGGCGGGCGTGGTGCAGGCCGCCGGCCTGCTGCGCTGGCCGCTGCCGGCGCCGGGTCTCGCGGAGCGCGCCGCGTCCGGAAGTGGCTCCGCCGCCTCGGAATTCGAGTTCTGGAATCGCTTGCTGGGTACGGCGCTCGGTGAGATGTGCGGTTATGCGCTGACCGCCGCCTGGACGGTGCTGGCGGCATCGGCTCTGCGGCACCGGGGCTTTCCGCGCTGGTTCGAGGTGCTCGGAACAGTGGCGGCGGCCCTGGTCCTGGCCGGGGTGGTGGCTCCGTGGCGGGTGCCGGGCGCGCAGCAGGCGAATTTCGCCGGGTACGTGCTGTGGAGCGGATAGCTGCTGGCCCTGGCCGCACTGTGGGGCCGCCGGTCCGCGTGACGGTGTCCCCGGGGCGCTGGTCACATGCCTTGCCGGAAGCGCGCGCTGCGGATCCCGTCGGCGTGTTCGGGCAGGACGCTGTCGAGGAGCGCGGTGACTCGGCCCATGACCGGGGCGAGTCGCCGCGGCCGATCGATGATGGCGTCGCAGATGATCTGCGCTCCCTCTTCGGGGGTGAGGGCGTCGGCGTTCTGATAGACGGCGTTGGGAGCGATCATCGGGGTGCGGACGAGCGGGAGGTAGATGGAGGTGAAACGCACGTTCTCGGTGTGGGTTTCGGCTTGGAGGCTGGTGCTCAGGGAGTCGAGGGCGGCCTTGGATGCGACGTAGGCCGCGTAGCCCGGGCCGCCGTAGAGGTTGGCCAGGGACAGGATGTTGATGATGTGGCCGTCGCGCCGGTCCCGCATGCCGGGCGCGAAGGCGAGGATGAGGCGGACGGCCGCGAAGTAGTTGAGCCGCATGGTGCGTTCGTAGTCGTGGAAGCGGTCGTAGGACTGGTCGAGCGAGCGGCGGATGGAGCGGCCGGCATTGTTGACCAGGATGTCGACGTGGCCGTGGTCGGCGAGCACGGTGGCGGTCATGGCGTCGAGGGCGTCGAAGTCGTTGAGGTCGCAGGGGTAGGCGACGGCCTTGCCGCCCGCGGCCTCTATATCGGCGAGGGCTTGTTCGAGTTCCTCGGCGCGGCGGGCGACCAGCAGCACGGTGGCTCCGGCCGCGCCGAGTTGGGCGGCGGCGACGCGTCCGATGCCGGAGGAGGCGCCGGTGATCAGGACGGTGCGTCCGGCCGCGGCCTCCGCGAGGGTGCGGTTTCGCCGCAGCCGCGCGACGCTCACCTGAGTGTCGAGTCCGTGCTTGATCTTGTGAATCAGCCCGCTGATGTCCTGCATGGTCAGTGATGCTAAGTGCCGCACAGTGATTCGGGACTGTTTCGGTTCAGCTGTCAGTGGCGGGCGCAGGTGTAGGCGAGGACCGCGGCGCCGTCCCCGCCGCCGGGCAGTGCGCGGCAGTGTTGCCGGATCCAGGTCACACGGGCGTCGTCCGCGGGTGTCACCAGGACCAGTCCGACCTCGCCGGCCTCGATCATGCGGGCGACCTCGGCGGTGGTCGGCACCGGGGCCGCGCCCGTGAAGCCGCCGATGGCCGGCACCTCCCGGCCGCTGCTCACAATGAACGGCGAGGCCAGCGCGGAGGTGAAGGTGACGAGCGGATATCGCGGGTGGCCGGGCGTTTTCGCGAGCTGTGCATCGAGTTCCCGGGCCGAGGTGAGGGCCGAGGCCATGAAGCCCCGGGTGACCTGCCGGGCCTGCGCCGATTCATAGGGGGTGTCCAGCGGACCGTATCCGTCGGCGACCACCGCGACCGCGGCCGTCGTCGGCGCGGCGAGCGCCGCGACGAGTAGCAGTGCGGTTGCCAATGATTCGCGGACGCGCAGCGCGGCCAGGACGAGCACCACGGTGACGACCACGAGCCCGGCCCGCACCCAGCCGGGCGCGGCCGCGGACAGCCACCAGCCGTACCCGGCGGTCGCGGCCACGGCGGCTAACCCCAGCCCACGCACCCGGCGATCATCCGTCTGGCGGAAAGCCTGGGCCCCCATGCCGATCAGGGCCGCGATCGCGGGTGCGAGCACCGCCAGGTAGTAGGGGTTCACCGTCCCGATCACCAGGAAGATCGCCAAGTGGACCACGAGCCAGCCGCCCCACAGCACCAGCGCCGCGGTCTCGCGGTCGGTGCGCGGCCGCCGCCGGGCCGCCCAGGCCAGGGCGATCAGGCAGACCAGCGCGAGCGGAATCAACCACCCGGTCTCGCGACCGCCGCCGCCTCCGAAGAGATGGTCGAACCGGCTGTCCGGCCCGAGCACCAGCTCCGCGCGGTATCCGGAGCCCTCGCCACCGGTGGTGAAGTTGGCCGACCCCACACTGAATCCGTCATTGGTGCGGCTGGCCGCGTTGTAGACGAAGACCTGCTCGAACAGCGAGTTGTGGTGGCTGCCGTCCACGTACGGCCGGTGCCCGGCGGGCACCAGGCTGACCACTGTCATCCAGCTCAGCGACACCGCCAGCGTGGTCGCGCCGAACCAGGCCAGACCCGTGATGCGCTGTCGCAGTTCGCTTCTCGGCGCGGCGAGCAGCAGCGCCACGGCCAGCGCCGGGACGATCAACCAGGCCTGCACCATCTTCGCCTGGAAGGCGAGGCCGATGCACAGCCCGCACCACACCAGATTCCGCACCCGCCCCGACACGATCACGGCCGCCGCCTGGTCCGCGGCCAGCACCAGCAGCAGGATCAGCAGGGTGTCGGAGATATTGCCGCGATCGAGCGCGACCACCGCCGGCGCCAGGGCCGCGACCGCTGCCGCGACGAGGGCCGCGTACGGACCGGACAGTCGCCGCACCGCGCGGTAGAGCACGAGCACAGTGAGCACGCCCTCGATGACCTGAGGTAGGAGATACGCCCAGGTGTGCGGCCCGAATACCCGTACCGACAGCGCCTGGATCCAGATCGCGCCCGGCAGTTTGTCGATGCTGATGGTCGCGTCCGGGTCGAAGGCCGCGTAGAAGAAGTTGTGCCGGCTCATGCTCATCGAGCGGGCGGCGGCCGAGTAATAGAGGTGTGGTGTCTGCGAGCTGATGCCCCAGGCGTAGAGGACCCCGGCCGTGACGGCGATGCCCAGCAGAGCGGGCCGGGCCCAGCGTGGCTGGTCGGCCGGGCCCCGCAACCATCGTGACCAGTCTGTTCCGGATCGTTCGGGACGTGCGATTACCCCTGTCACAGCCCCAATTTCGGCCCGTTCCCGGTGGGTGTCAAAGGAATTCCACCCGTGGGCGGAGGGCTTCCGGCGGGAATCGTCCGCCCGGCGTATCCGGGCCCACCGAGGGGTGGACAGCGGTGGGGTCAGCGGCTGGGGTGTCGTGCCGAGAGGGTGACGGCCACATCGATGGGCCGGACGCCGAGCTGTGCGGCGGTCGCGGCGATGGTGGCGTGGATGTCGGCGTCCGCGGGGCGGGCTGGGTCGAAGAGGAGTTCGGCCAATTCGATGGCGGCCAGCGCCTGGGCGCGGGTGAACAATCGGCCCGGCAGCCAACTAACACGCCAGTCGGTTTCTTTATGGCCGGGAACTCGTTCCGCGAACTCGTCGACAACAGAACTGGTAATCGACCAATCGCAGACGTACACACCACCAAGGTCGTCCACCCGACCATGGGTCGCAAGAGCGAGAGTGTGCGAATTGCGTGAATTGCCCCTCTGACCAGCCGATTTGACTTCTGTTCGTAGCAACACGTAACTTATTCCAGGTCAGAGCGACACGGACACCGACCCGGAGCCCCAAGGGCCTGGGAAACGAGGTTGGACGAGGAGCGCCTGATGA